>PBRM01000070.1 GCA_002725915.1 Gemmatimonadota bacterium | reverse complement strand
CCCAAGCCGACCCCGCCGATTCCGGCGACGTCAACGGCGTGCTCGATGTGGTCGAGCAGCCGCTCGACCGTGGGTGTGTCGGCATCGATGAAGGCGGGCACAAAGGTCATCGCGGCGACGCCGCCCCTCTCACCCAGCGCTCTCAACTGGTCGTCGCTCAGGTTCCTGGGGTGGTCGCACAGCTGTCGGCAGCAGCTGTGGGAGGCGATCAACGGCGACGACGAGGATTCCACCGTGTCCCAGAACCCGGCGTCGTTCAGGTGGGAGACGTCGATGACCATACCCAACTCGTCCATCTCCGCCACCAGATCGCGCCCGAATCCGGTCAGGCCGCCGCCGCCGACTACCTCGCAGCCGTCGGCGGCCCAAGTGCGGGTACTGTGGGTGATGGTCATGCTGCGAACGCCGATCTGCCACAGCAGCCGGAGGACGTGGGGGCTCTGCTCGAGAGCGTTGCTGTTCTCAACCGCGAGAATGGCGGCCACCTTCCCCTCTTCCTTCGCCCGTCGGATGTCGGCGGCATGGCGCGCGACCATAATGGCATCGCCGTTTTCTTCGATCTGGCGCGTCAGATAGCCGATGGCGTCCATGGTGTAGAGCAGGTGGTTGCCCCAGGCTCTTGTGCAGTCTACCGAGAAGAAGGCGGCATCGACCCCGCCTGTCTGGAGGCGGGGAATGTCCAGCTGGATGCCCTCTCCCAGGGGGTAGGTGTATTGACGCAGGTGAGCGACGGCGCCGGCATGCCGTGAGCGTTTCCCCCTCTCACGCTCGCCGTTCAGCCCGAGGTTACCCCGTCTGATGTAGGCGACGGTGCTGTCGTTGTGGGAGTCGATGACGACAGCGCGGCTGTGGAGCTCGCGTGCTGCTTCCTCGTCCACCGGTGAGGTCTCCGAATGTGGGTGAGTGTATCGCCGCTGCCGTCCCGCCGCGAACGGACGGAGGCGTCTTACCGGACGTGCTGTGATTGCATGAAATCCTCGAAATCGAGCACAACGCCGCCGTCGGAGGCTACTCCAACGGCTTCTACCATGGCGATGGTGACGAGATTGCGGCGCCCACTGAAGCTCGGCTCGACGCCGTCGCGGATGTAGTCGCGGAATCCGTCGAGGAGGACGGTCTCGGGGTGCGGCGCTTCATCGAGGGGGATGATCTCCGCTTCGGCGACTCCCGGCAGCTGCAGGCGCAATCCCTCTCCGCAGGGCTCGATGGAACCCCCTTCACAGTCAATGCGAAGCTCAGAACCCTTGCCGTGGGAGGCAAAAGTGCACAGGAATCCGAAGGTGACGCCGCCGGAGAACTCTATCCAGGCGTGTACCCCGCCGCCGCCCGCGTAGGGGCTCCAGGGAGGGTTGAAGCTGTGGCCCCAGACCCGGAGGGGGTCGGCCCCGAGCATGAATCGGACGGCGTCGAAGTCGTGGATGGCGCGCTCCCACAAGTAGGCGTGCCGGTCCGCTCCCGAATGATGGGTTCCGGGTCGCCAGCCGAATTTCGTCATCAGGCCGAAGGCGGCAGCGCCGTACACGCCTTCCCGGATCAGCCGCTCAACGGTCACCGAGGCGGCTGCGTAGCGCGCGTTCTGGCAGACGGCGATCTTCAAGCCGGCTGCTTCCGCCGCCTCGACGATCTGCCCAGCGCGGGAGAGACTCTTGGTGAACGGCTTCTCTACGAGGACGTGTTTGCCGGCGCGCACGGCCTCCAGACACTGGTCCGCGTGAAGATCCGGCGGGGTTATCACCACCGCGATGTCCGCCTGCGTCCCCGACTCGAGGGCCCCGGCAAGCGTTGGAAAGCAGGCCTCCGGGCCCAGCCCGGTCACCTCGCGGGCGGCGACCAGATTCTCCTCGCTCACGTCCACCAGGGCGACGCTGACAAAGTCTTCACGCTCGGCGAAACGTCGAATGGGCCAGCGGCCTCTTCCGCCCGCGCCGACGTGTATGGCACGCAGAGGGATCATGGCTTCCTCCAGTCTCGGGCCAGCTGGGTCAGCAATCGCACCCCCACCCCTACGCCGCCTTTGGGCACGTAGGGTCTGGCCTTTTTCGTCCACGCGGTGCCGGCGATGTCGAGGTGCACCCAGGGGTACCCTTGAGCGAACTCCGCCAGCAGGGCGGCGGCGGTGATGGCGCCGCCCGGGCGGCCTCCCGTGTTCTTCATATCCGCGACGTCTGATCTGATCTGCTCGCGGTACTCGTCCCAGAGCGGCAACGGCCATACCCGTTCGGCGGTGCGTTCCCCAGCTGCCCGAACGCTGTTGGCGAGCTCATCGTCGGTGCTCATCATCCCAGTGGCGTGATGGCCGAGGGCGGTGACACAGGCCCCGGTGAGGGTGGCCAGGTCGACAACAGCGACCGGCTTGAAGCGCGCGGCGTAGGTGAGGGCATCGGCGAGGATCAGCCTGCCCTCGGCATCGGTGTTGAGGATCTCGATGGTCTTTCCCGACAGCGTCTCGAGGATGTCGCCCGGCTTGTAGGCCTTGCCGTCGAGGAGGTTTTCGGTGGCCGGTACCAGCCCCACCGCGTACAGGGAGAGTTTCAGGGAGGAGATGGCCTGCATGGCGCCGAGAACGGCGGCGGCACCGGACATGTCGCACTTCATGTCGTCCATGCCCACCCCCGACTTGATGGAGATGCCGCCACTGTCGAAGGTCACCCCCTTGCCCACGAAGACAAGGGGGTTGTGGCCCGCTTTCCTGTTGTACTCGAGGACGATAAAGCGCGCCGGCTCGACCGAGCCTCGTGAGACCGCCAGCAGGGCACCCATGCCCAGGCGTTTCATCCCCGCCTCGTCCAGGACCTGGCAGCGAAGCCCCTCTCCCTCTCGGGCGATCCTGCGGGCAGTCCGAGCCAGGTAGGTCGGCGTGGCCGTGTTCCCGGGCTGGTTGATCAGGTCGCGCGCCAGGCAGGTGGCGCCGGCGATATGCAGTCCGCAGCGGACAGCGCGCCGGACGGCCGGAATGCTGCGGCGATCGCGCTCGACAACGGTCAGTCGCCGCAATCCCTTCTTGTTTTTTCCGCCGGTTTTGTAATCGTCAAACCGATAGCAAGCCATGGCGCTGGCTTCGGCGACCGCCTCGGCGGCGTCGGCCACGTCGAGACCGCCCGCGCCGCTACCGTGAAGGATGGTGCTGGCCTGACGCACCCCCAGATTCTGGAGTTTTCGGGCGGCGGTGCCGGCGGCCTGGCGGGTGACCTCGAGGCTGAACTCCTCCTTCCTCCCCAGGCCCACTACCAGGATACGAGATGCCTCCATCTCCTTCCCCGGGTACAGCAGCAGCGTCTGGTTTCGCTTTCCGGTGAAATCACCGCTGTCGACGGCGGCACTGATGAGGCCGCCGGCCGCCCCGTCCACCGCGGCAGTAGCGCCGCCGGGCCGCATGCCCTCAAAGAGGTTGACGACGATGGCTTCGCCCGACCTCTTTTGAATTTCTCCCTGCTGTACTGTAATATCTATGACTCGCACCGCCATAACGGGATCCTGTTACCGTGAACGGCAACTACAAATCGCAGTTACCGGGGAACGGTAAATTATAGATTCGGCTTGCGAGGAGTGTCAAGAACGAGCGATGGACATATTCATTATCCGCCACGGACAGTCTTACAACAACGCGCTAGAAGATGTGAGCGATCGCCTACCCGACCCGCCGCTGACCGAGAAGGGCGCAAGACAGGCGGAGCGCGTAGCGCTACATCTGTCGAGTGGAGGCCATCTACTCGAAACCGAGCGCGCCAGCAACGGCAGGCCCTTCCTCGATGAGCTCCACTGCAGTGCCATGATACGCGCCCTTGAGACGGCACGGCCCATCGGGGAGTCGATACGGGTATCGACGCATGTGTGGGTCGACATCCACGAGGTGGGCGGCCTCTTTCTCGACCATGGAGACGGTGAAGGAGGGATAGAGAGCTTTCCCGGTAAGACGCGCCGGCAGATTGAGGATGAGTTTGAGGGCTTCGTACCCGAAGGAGTGGGGGAGGATGGATGGTGGCGGGGAGGGCAAGAGGCAGAGCAGGCGGGGAGGGGCCGCGCCATCGGCGTGGCCGAGAAGCTGATGGCGCGCGCCGAGGAGGACGTCCGCATCGGGCTGGTCTCTCATGGAGATTTCATCTCCGGACTCCTCAAGGCTTTGGGTGACCACCTTCCCAGTCGCGGACTGTGGTACGATCACCACAACACAGCTGTAACTCGGTTGCGGCTGAGTTCCGGGCGCCTAGTGGTGAATTACATGAACCGAGTCGACCACCTCACCGACGATCTCCTAAGCTGAGTCCCTCCTCTGATGGATTCGGCGGTGCTCTCCCAGTTTCGCTCCATCATCGGGGACGATCAGGTCCTCGACTCTGCCGAAGATCTCAGCGTCTACGCCTACGACGGCACGGCGACTCTTCGCGTCGCCCCTGCCTGTGTACTCCTGCCCGAGACGGTCCAACAGGTGGCGGCAATCATGACGGTTGCCCACAGCCAGCGCCTACCGGTGATCACAAGAGGTTCCGGCACGGGTCTGGCGGGGGGCGCGGTGCCGGTCGAGGGCGGCATCGTCCTCTGCCTGGTGCGCATGGATCGCATCATTGAAGTGGACGAGGCTAACCTCGCCATGGTGGTGGAGCCCGGAGTGATCACTCAGCGCGTCGCTGACGCGGCGGCGGCGGCCGGTTTGTTCTATCCCCCCGATCCGGGGTCGATCAAGATATCCACCATCGGCGGCAATGTGGCTAATAATTCGGGCGGACTGCGGGGGTTGAAATACGGCGTCACCCGCGACTACGTCATGGCTCTTCAGGTCGTTCTCGCCGACGGCCAGATCCTGAATACGGGTACCAAGTGCGTCAAAGACGTGGCCGGCTTCACGCTGAAGGATCTCTTCATAGGTTCCGAGGGGACGCTGGGGGTCATTACCTCGATCAACCTGAAGCTGATACCCCCGCCGGCGGCGAAGCAGACGATGATCGCTCACTTCGAGAGCATGACGGACGCGGCTCGGACCGTTTCCGAGATCATCCGCCATAAGATTATTCCCTGCACCCTGGAATTCCTCGATCGCGTGACCATTGGGTGCGTGGAAGAGTACGTGGCGATCGGTCTGCCCTTGGACGTGGAAGCCCTCCTGCTGATAGAGGTGGACGGGCACCCGGCCGAGGTGGCGGAGCAGGCAGCCGAGATCGAGCGACTCGCGGGCGAGCACGGAGCTCGCGAGGTCAGACGCGCTCACTCCGAAGAGGAGGCGACCCGTCTGGCCAGCGCACGGCGCACCGCCTTCAGCGCGCTCGCGCGCCTGGCTCCAACCGTGGTGCTGGAAGATGTCACCGTGCCGAGAAGCGAACTGGCCCGCATGGTGTCCCACATCGCACAGGTGAGCGAGCGCTACGGTGTGAAGATCGGTACTTTCGGCCATATGGGAGACGGCAACCTACACCCCACCTTCCTCACCGACGAGCGCGACGCACGGGAGATGGGTCGCGTCGAGCAGGCGATGAGGGAAGTTTTCGAGTTCGCGGTCGAATTGGGTGGGACCATTACCGGTGAGCACGGCGTCGGTCTGGCCAAGAAGCCGTTCCTGCCGGCTGCGATCGGGCCGGTGGCCATGGACATCACCAGACGCCTGAAGGCGGACTTCGACCCCGAGGGCATCTTGAACCCGGGAAAGATCTTCGATTGAGCGGCACAGCCGAAAAAGGGGGAGGCAATCTCCTCCGGAGCTTGGACTATTCGGTCCTGCAGCAGTGCATGCACTGCGGCATGTGTCTGCCCGCCTGTCCGACGTATGTAGAGACTCTGCGCGAACGCTCCTCGCCACGAGGCCGGATCGCCATGATGCGAGCGATCGCCGACGGCGATCTGGAGACCAGCCGCGTCTTTGCCGAGGAGATGTATTTCTGTCTCGGTTGCCTGGCCTGCCAGACCGCCTGCCCCGCGGGAGTGGATTACGCCACCCTCATCGAGCAGTCGCGGGCGCAGGTGGAGGCCAGCGGTGTTCTCGACCGCGGCCAACGCCGGCTGGTGAGAACCCTGTTGCTCAGGTGGGTGTTCACATCCCGGCGCCGGATCAAACTGCTGGCAAAGGCCCTGTATCTGTTTCAGAGATCCGGCCTGAGACGCGTGGTCCGCGCTTCGGGTCTGTTGTGGCTGCTGCCGGCGAAGCTAAGGGACCTGGAGCCCCTCACCCCTGAGATTCAGTCAACCTTCACGCGGAGGCTCTACGAACAGCGCTACCGGTCTCTCAATCCCACGTCGCCCAGGTTCCGGGTGGGAGTGCTCTCCGGCTGTGTCCAGGATATCGCTTTTTCGCACGTGAACGCGGACACCATCGCCGTACTGCAGGTCAACGGGTGTGAGGTCATTCTGCCCGAAGCACAGCAGTGCTGTGGCTCGCTCCACGCCCACAACGGCGATCTGGCCAGTGCCCGCGATCTGGCGCGCGCCAATATCGATGCCTTCTCGACGGAGGAGGGGGGAGTGGACGCAATAATAGTGAATGCGGGGGGATGCGGTTCGCACCTGCGGCACTACGACCGCCTTCTGGCCGACGACGTCGAGTACGCCGGGCGCGCCGCCGCCTGGTCGCAGAAGGTCCGCGACATATGCGAGTTTCTCGTGGAGATCGACTTCCGGCCTCCGCCGGCCTCACCCGACGCCGATGTCCTCAGGGTCACCTACCACGAGTCCTGTCACCTGAAGCACGGCCAGGGCGTGTCCGCCCAGCCAAGGCGGATCCTCGAGTCGATTCCCGGGGTGGAGCTGACGGAGCTCGCTGAAGCGGACTGGTGCTGCGGCAGTGCGGGCATCTACAATATTACCCAGCCAGAGATGTCGATGAAGCTGCTGGACCGGAAGATGGGGCACATCGGGGACATCCGACCACAGGTGGTGGCCACTGGCAACCCGGGATGCGTCATCCAGATCGAGCACGGACTCAGGCTAAAGGGGCTGAGCGCCCGAGTGCAGCACCCCGTATCGCTGCTGGCGGCGGCGTATGAGCGCAGCCGCGTCGAAGCAGCGCAGCGGGATTTCTCGCCAGAGAGTCTAATCGTGGAAGGAAGCTGACGACATGAAGGTCTACGCCATGACGCTGAACTTGAAGGATGATGCCGACACCATCGAGACGTACAAGGAGTATCACCGCAATCCCTGGCCGGAGCCCCTGGAGGGTCTCGGGCGTGTCGGCGTGGAGGATTTGAAGATCTTCCTTCTCGGTCGCCGCATGTTCATGTTCCTCACTACTGCCGACAGCTTCGATCTCAATGTCGACTTCGCCAGATACGTCGAGCAGAATCCCAAAGCGGCTGAGTGGGACGAGCTGATGCGCACCTTTCAGGAACCGGTGCCCGAGGCGCCGGAGGGGGAGTGGTGGGCGGTGATGGAGCAGGTTTTCGATCTGCAGGATCACCTGTGAGCGGCAGCTGCATCGCAGCATTCATTGATTCCGAGAGAGGGGGGTAGAGTTGATGGCTACGTCGAATTCTGGCCGAGTCGAGGGAAAGGTCGCCCTCGTCACCGGGGCAGCTTCCGGTATAGGGGAGGGGACGGCGCTGCTGCTGGCGCGCGAAGGTGCAGCGGTGGCGGTTGTGGATATCGACGTGGAGGCGGGAAAGAGAACAACGGCCACGATCGTGCGGGAGGGGGGGAAGGCGATCTTCATCAGGGCTGACGTGGGCAAGACCGCTCAGGTGAAGCGGATGATCGAGCGCACCGCGAGTGCCTTTGGCCGACTCGACATCATCCACAACAACGCCATCTGGTTTCGCAACGGCAAGGCCACCGAACTGGATGAGAAAGACTGGGATCGCACCCTGGATGTGGGCCTGAAGACGGTGTTCCTCAGCGCCAAGTACGGGGTGCCCGTCATGAGGGAGACGGGAGGGGGGGCCATCGTCAACACGGCTTCCGTCCACTCCCTGGTCAGCTTCGAGGAGCACACCGCATACGATGCGGCCAAGGCGGGGCTTCTCGGCCTGACCCGCGTGCTGGCGCTGGATTTCGGGCCGGACATACGCGTCAACTCCGTTCTTCCGGGGGCCGTCCTCACTCCTCTGTGGAAGGGGATCTCAAAAGCGGACCGGCGTCGATTCGCCGACATGGTGCCCGCCAAGCGCCTGGGGACGCCGGAGGACATTGCCAGTGCCGTCCTCTTCCTGGCGTCGGAGGAGGCGTCCTTCATCACCGGCACTTCCCTGGTGGTTGATGGCGGGCTGATCGCGCGCAGCATGTGAACTCTCAACGCAACCCAACCGTCGGCGTGCGGGCGATGGCTGAGAGTTGAGATCAGAAGGGGAGGACAGCTGTGCCGTATAACTTCTCACCGGGACCCGCGGTGCTGCCCAGCAGTGTGCGGGAGGAGATCGTCGCGGAAATCGCCGGTTCGCCCGCAGGCGTGTCCATCATTGAGTCGAGCCATCGGGGCAAGGCCTACGATGCCGTGCACTGGGAGGCGATGGACTTGTGCCGCCGGCTCTACTCCGTTCCCGACGAAATAGCCATCCTCTTTCTTCAGGGAGGGGCGACCCTGCAGTTTGCCATGGTCCCCCAGAACCTGATCCGACCCGGCCGTTCGGCCGACTTCGTTCTCAGCGGCTCGTGGGCGAAGAAGGCGCTGGCGGAAGCGAAGATACTGGGAGCCGGACACCGGGTGGCGGGCAGCAGTGAAGACCGAGGCTTCACTTGCGTGCCGCACCAGCGCGAACTCGACCTCGACAGCGCCGCCGAGTACGCACACATCACCACCAACAACACCATATACGGTACCCAGGCCCACGTGTTTCCGGACACGGGAGGGGTGCCGATCGCGGCGGACATGTCCTCCGATCTGCTGTCCCGCCCCGTTCCTTGGGACCGCGTCGGCATCGCCTATGGCGGCGTCCAGAAAAACGCCGGCGTCGCCGGGCTGACCACCGTCTTTATCAAGAGAGAGCTGCTCGACCGGGAGTCGTCGTCCACGCCTACGCCGCTGCGATATTCCACCTACGCGGAGTCGGACTCACTGTACAACACACCTCCGGTTTTCGCCGTGTTCTGCTTTCTCCTGGTCTTGCGGTGGATCGACCGTCAGGGGGGATTGAAGGCGTTGGCGCGCGAGAACGGGGCCAAGGCGGCGCGGGTGTACGAGGCTGTGGACCAATCCGCAGGATTCTACCGCGGCTATGCGGAAGTTCCCTCCAGATCCATCATGAACGTCACCTACAACCTACAAAATGGGGACCTGGAGCCGCGCTTCGTGCGGGAGGCGGAGACCGCGGGACTGGTGAATCTCGAAGGACATCGCTCGGTAGGCGGCGTGCGGGCCTCGCTCTACAACGCCATGTCGCTGGAAGGNTGCGAGGCCCTNGCGGACTTCATGGCCGACTTCGCCAGGCGCNACGGCTGACTCCGTCCAGGCAGGATCGCCNGCCCGGACGCCGCCGGCCTACCTCCTCTTGGCGCGNGGGGGCTTCGCGGGAGCCTTCTTCTTGGCTTTCTTCTTGGCCTTCTTCTTGGCGGCGGTCTTCCTCTTGGCGCCGGCCTGCAGTTTGTTCGCCGCTCCAACGGATCCGATATGGAGCGTGTCGTAGGCCTGCTGGGAGCTTTCGAACGGTCCCTCGTGATCCGTCCCGTGCCACGAGAGGTTGGTGTACATGGGATTGGTTCGACCTGTTTCCGCCTCCCGTTTGACGATCCAGCTCTCCATCCTCTCCCGCAAAGCGGCGGCTACGCCTCGTTCCCGCGAGGCCAGGTTGCGCTCCTCCCGCGGGTCCTCGACGAGGTTGTAGAGCTCCACCTCCGGCTTGAAGTGGAAGTCCGGTTCGAGGGCGACAATGAGCTTCCACTGGGGCGTTCGCCAGCCGTGCTTGCGCATCCAGGTACACTCGGTGATGTAGAATTCGGCCTGGTTGGAGGTCTTGCGCCCGCGGATCAGCGGCATCAGCGAGGACCCGTCAAAGGAGATGCCGCTGCGAATCCCCAGAATCTCGAATATCGTCGGCAAGAGGTCCTGGTGGAGGCAGTAGCCGGGAACCCGCAGACCGGACGGTAGCTTTCCGGGAAGCCGCATGACCAGGGGGACGTGCAGCGTATTCTCGTACATGCCGTGGTGGTCGAACCAGCACTCGTGGTCGTAGAGTGTCTCCCCGTGGTCACCGTTGAGGACCACCAGGGTCTGTTCGGCGATTCCGAGCTCATCGATTCTGGTCAGGATGCGCTGAATGCAAGCGTCCATGTAGGCCAAGGCGCCGTCGTATTGGGCGACCACGTACTCTGAATCGGTGATGCCCGGAGGCATCCACTGCGCAAAGAAATCACAGAAGGGCTTGAATCCCATGACCGGATCCATGGAGCGGTTGGCGGGATCGCACTCATTGCCGCTGTAAAACAGCCGCTCGAAGGGCGCCGGGGGCAGGTAGGGAGCGTGCGGGTCCATGTGCCGGAGAAAGAGACAGAAGGGCCCGTCCCCGGCGGCCAGTCGCTCCAGCTCCGGAATGGCAACGGCGTTGAGGCTATCAGCCTTGGGGCTCCGTCCCTCCTTCCAGCTTCCCCAGCTGGCGTAATCGAGGTAAGTGTCGAATCCACGAGAGCTCGCGTTGCCCCTGAATCCGACACAGCTGGTGTCATAGCCCTCCCGCGAGAGGATCTCGGGCAGGGTGCTGACGTTGTTGGAAAGCCCACCCTTGTGCCGCAGGGCGACGACGCCGGTGGAGAAGCAGTCCAGCCCCGTGAGCATGGAAGCGTACGCGGAGGTCGTGGGTATATGAGACGAAAAGGTCCGCTCGAAAAGGACCCCCTGGCTGGCCAGCCGATCGATGTGGGGCGTGGTGAGCCGGTGGTAGCCGTAGCCGCTCATGTGGTCGGCCCTGAGGCTGTCGATTCCGAAGAGGATGAGGTTGAGGGCTTTCTTCCGGGCCATGGGTTCTCCTATGCCATCGAGACACTGGTTCATTCAGGTTCGCGTTCACCAGCGAATAGGGTGAAGATGCTACGACTCGCGACCGAAATGGTCAAGACGGGAATGTCTACGGAAAACAGATAGAAAGGTGAGATCGGCCAGCGGTTGCCGGGGTGCTTACCGAACGGAGGCAATGGGCACTGTGGCGGTTTGTAAAATAACCCGTCACGCCGTACTTTTGACTCCGTTCTTCCGAGCTGCTAAACAACACCAACTCCCGACAAGTACTCCTGCCAGGTGCGCGAAATCTGAAAGGGAGAGAGAGGGACATCAGACATGAAGGCGACGCGGTTTCATCAGTTCGGAGGTCCGGAAGTCCTGTCGTATGACGAGGTTGAATCTCCCTCTTCGCCCGCTTCGGGTGAGGCGCTGATAGAGATTCAGGCGATCGGGCTGAATTACATAGACACCTACCACCGGTCGGGTCTGTATCCAGTTGACCTCCCCTGTATTCCCGGGATGGAGGCGGCCGGGACCGTGGCCGCAGTGGGGGAGGGTGTGAGCCTGGTGAAGGTGGGCGATCGAGTCACCTATGCCGGTATTCTGGGGGCGTATGCGGGTCGAGCTTGTGTGGACGCCGAACGCCTGGTACCACTTCCGGATGGAATCGACTTCGAAACCGGCGCCGCGGTCATGCTCCAGGGCATGACTGCCCACTACCTCGCGCATGGCTCCTACCGCCTGAAGAACAGCGATACAGCGCTCATTCACGCCGCGGCAGGGGGGGTGGGGCTGCTCTTGGTGCAGATGGCCAAGCGCCTTGGAGCGCGCGTGATCGGTACAGTATCCACGGCGGAGAAGCAGGAGCTGGCTCTTGACGCCGGCGCCGACGAGGTGATACGGTACGCCGAGAAGGACTTTGAGGCAGAGGTCGTCCGTCTCACTGATGGCGCCGGAGTCGAGGTAGTCTACGACTCGGTGGCAAGAACCACTTTTGAGAAAGGATTGAGGTTGCTGCGACCGAGGGGGTACATGGTGCTCTTCGGGCAATCGAGCGGCCCTATCGATCCCATCGATCCCCAGGTGTTGAGCGCAAACGGATCTCTCTTTCTGACCAGGCCCACGATGGCGCACTACGTGTCCAGCCGCGAGGATCTGTTGGCCAGAGCCGGAGACGTGCTCGGGTGGCTGGAGAAGGGAGAGCTCAAGCTCCACATCGGGCGTCGATTCGCTCTCTCGGAGGCGGCCGAGGCGCACGCCGCTCTCGAGGGTCGGCAGACCACGGGAAAGGTCGTCCTCCTTCCCTGAGGGTGATGGTCGGCTGACGTAGACCGGCGCATTGCCAAGGTTGCCCTATCATTTCAAAGCTGAAAGCTCAGGCAGATAACCCGCACATGACTAGCGATATGGAAAAGGAGCACCAGAGATGACGGAGAGGCCGGACTCCAACAGCGTCGACGGCGAAGCAGAGAGCCCTCGGCCGACGATCCCCCCTTCCGCCGAGGCAGAAGTGTCCGCTGCACCGGGATCCCCCGCCCAGCTGGATTCAACTCCGGGAACCGACCTCCCGCTGCCGTCCGCTCCGACTGGGGGCGCTCCAGACGAGGGCGTGGCGGCGACTGAGGCGACAGAAGCACCTACTGCGGAGTCACCTGCTGAGGGGACTCCAGCGTCGGATGCAGCGGACGAGAGTTTTGCCGCCCTTCTCGAAAGCGATGGCAAGGTAGCCGATCACAGTCAGAGCGCGACGTCGGGGGACAGCATCAGCGGCGTCCTTGTCAAGGTGACGGCGGAGAACAGCTTCGTCGATTTTGGTGGTCGCAGCGAGGGTGTGATCAAGACCAGCGAGCTTCAGGACGAAGAGGGGAAGATGGTCTTCGATGTGGGGGACCCGCTGGAGGCCTTTGTGGTTTCCGACGAAGACGAGATCGTGCTTTCCAGGTCCCTCCAGCGGGGGGACCGGCAGGCTGATCTGATCTACCAGGCTTTCAAGTCAGGTATGCCGGTCCAGGGCCGGGTGACGGCGGTGAACAAGTGGGGCCTGGGAGTTGACGTGCAGGGAGTGAAAGCCTTCTGTCCAGTCTCTCAGATCTCCACTGAGTTCGTCAAGAGCACGGAGGAGTACCGCGACCAGTCCATGCAGTTCAAGATCATTCGGTTCCGCGACCAGGGTCGCACCGTCGTGCTGTCGCGGCGAGCTCTGCTGGAGGTAGAGCAGGAAAAGGAGACCGATGCCGTGCGAGCCCTGCTCAAGAAAGGCGCGAAGCTCAAGGGGAAGGTGACGCGTCTCGAGGCGTTTGGCGCTTTCGTCGAACTCGGAGCCGGTGTGGAGGGAATGGTGCACGTCTCCGAGTTGCGCCACGAACGAGTCGAGCATCCCGAGCTGGTGGTGAAGTCGGGGGAAGAGGTCACCGTGGAGGTGCTGGGTGTGAAGAATCTCGGTCACCGGAAGAACGAGCGCATCTCCCTTTCGCTGAAGTCTCTGGAGAAGGATCCCTGGAACGAGGTGAGGCGCCAGTTCAAGACGGGCTTCGTGACCGAAGGGAAGGTGGACACGCTGACCGATTACGGGGCCTTCGTGGAGCTGGCGCCCAACGTGCGCGGCATGGTTCACGTGTCGGAGATGTCCAACAAGCGCATCGCCCACCCCCGGGACGCCGTTTCGGTGGGTGACGAAGTGAGAGTGGCAGTTCTGGAAGTGGACTCAAAACGCCGGCGCCTGCGGCTTTCCATGAAGCAAGCAGAGCAAGTTGAGGATGCGACCAATCTGAAGGAATTCCAGCAACGCCAGAGCAAGGAAAAAGAGGACAGCCCGATGGCGGGCGCCATGGCGGATGCCCTCAAGCGGGCCCACCTCATCGAGTGAGAGAGCGGAGGA
>PBRM01000069.1 GCA_002725915.1 Gemmatimonadota bacterium | reverse complement strand
CACAGATTGTCCAGCAGCTCGATGAAGTCCTGAGTCGGGACGCTGCGTCCGTACCTGGCTGAGTTTGCCATGGCTAACTGCGCCTCCGAGTACTATTGACCCACAGAGACGTGGAACGGGCTTAGGTAGGAGCTGGAGAAATGGAAAAGATGGTGGAACCTGATCGCACGATAATGATCGTGTCGATTGTCGGCTTGGTGATCATTTGGGGCAGTGTGGCCTATCACAAGTTCCTCCAGGGAAGCAGTGGGGGAGGGAGCGCGGAGGCCGGACCCGCTGTACAGGCTGTGGCGGATACAGGAGACAGCGGAACCAGCGCCAGTGGAGGACGACACGGTGACGGACAACAAGCCGGGGGCCAGGGGAAAAAGGGCAGGAAGAGTGCCGGCAAGAAGCGCTTGAGGAAACGCTGACGACCCCCGCGGTGGTAGACTATGGCGACTGAAGTCGTTATGCCCAAACTCGGCCTCACCATGGAGAGGGGCACTATTGGCGCCTGGCTCGCCTCAGAAGGGGAGGAGGTGGCGAAGGGATCTCCTCTGCTCGAGGTGGTGACGGACAAGGTGACGATGGAGGTCGAGGCGCAGGTATCGGGAGTCCTCCGCAAGATCCTCATTCAGGCGGGGCAAGAGGTGGATGTGGCCACTCCCATCGGGATCATCGGAGAGGCAGACGAGGAGATCGAGGCTTCGGCCCCAGAGATCGGGGCTTCGGCCCCAGAAGTCAGGGCTCCGGATTCCGCAGGCCCAGCCTTGGAGCGCGCCTCGACAGCCGGTGTCAAGCAGGCGGCTGCACCCCGGGAGCCTGCTCGTTCTGCGCGGGGGGGTGTCGGCACCGCCGTCAGGCCTCATCGGGCGTCTCCGAAAGCTCGGAAGATGGCAGCCGCGAGCGGCCTGGACCTCACCGCAATCTCCGGGACCGGCACGGGGGGGCGTATCGTCAGCGCCGACATCGCGGCTTATCTGGCTGGAGAGCGGCCCGCTCGCTCAGCGGGGATTTCATCCGAATCGCCCAAGCCGGGGGGCGGGGGTCCCCCGGACGGGCCGCAGGCGTCCGGTCACGAAGTGGCGGAGGTCGTCGAACTCACCTCCGCTCAGCGGCTTGCGGCTCAGAGGCTGACCGAAAGCTACCGTGAAATCCCCCATATCCACGTGGCGATGGAGGTCTCCGCTGGATGGCTGGTCAAGTTTCGCGAGGGGTTTGCGGACGAGGGCACGAAGATCTCCTACAACGACCTGATGCTCAAGGCGACGGCGAAAACACTGGTCGAGTTTCCCCGTTTCAACAGTTGCTTCATAGAGGGTCAGGTGCACCAGTTCCGCGACGTGAACCTGGGAATAGCCACCGACACACCGGAGGGACTAATGGTTCCTGTACTGCGGGACGTGGCCAGCAAGTCGGTGGCGGAAATAGCGCTGGAGTCCGTGCGTCTGGTCGATCTTGCGCGGCAGGGTCGACTCACCCTGGCGGACGTCGAGGCCGCTACTTTCACGGTGTCGAACCTGGGCATGTTTGGCGTGTCCCGATTTTCCGCCATCATCAATCCGCCTCAGGTGGCCATCCTCGCGGTCGGGGCGGTCGAGAACCGGGTCGTCGCCGTGGGCGATGACGGTCTGGCCGTGCGACCGCAGCTGTCGCTCAATCTGGCCGCCGACCACCGCGCTGTGGACGGCGCCATGTGCGCGCGCTTCCTGCTTCGGCTGAAGGAGATGCTGGAGTCGCCCAGCCTCCTGGCCTGACCGTTCCCGCTACTATGTCCCAAGAGACAGGGAAGCCAGCGCCTTCAGGTTTTCTGGATTCTCGACTGCAGGCCATCCAAGGGATCGTCCGCACCACCTACGAGCACCCCTCTATAGTCTCTCGATACACCACTGTAGGGTTATGGCCCGCTGAAGAGATCCTCGTTCTCGATTACGTGCCTGAGGGAGCGCGAGTACTCGACCTCGGCTGCGGCGCGGGACGGACCGCCGTAGCCTTGGCAGAGATGGGCCTGGATGTCGTCGGCATCGATACCAGCGCTTCCATGGTGCAGGCGGCGCGTGAGCAGGCTCGGCTCGCCGGCGTTAGTGTATCCTTCCAGGTAATGGATGCCATGGTGTTGGATTTTCCCGATGTCAGCTTCGATGTGGCTTTCTTTTCCTACAACGGCATCGAGCTCCTCCCCGGCAGGAGAGGAAAGCTGCTCATGTTCGAGGCCGTGGCCCGGGTGCTCAAACCGGAAGGTCGGCTCATCTTCTCCTCTCACTCGCCGTTTGCCGCCAATGCCTATGCCGCGGCGCGGCTGTCGGCGTTCCTCAAGCTCTGCGCGGGACGCCTCTTTGGGGTCCCGGTGAGGGAGCGGGAGTTGGGTGAGCGCTTTGTCGATGCCGACTGGGAAGAGGCCAAGTACCTCCAGATCCTGCCGCCTTCTGTCCTCAAGCGGATGGCTGCGGCGAATGGGCTGGAGACCGTATACTTCAACACCCGTCTCCGCATCGAGTCAGGGAGGGATTTCGGGTTCGTCGGCCACTTCGAAGACGGCGAGCGGTTCTATGTGTGCGAGGCTGGAAGTGCTTGAAAAAAGTGAGGATCGGTCCAGTTGTAGAACGTCCTTCCAATCGACTTCTCCTACTTCAATAGGTAGGTTAATCCTGGATCACTGCAGCAATATCCCCTGCAGGGTGAGAGTGCGTCCCCCATTTTACGAGACGCCAACTTTTGCCGCGATGACTCAAGGAAGAGTTCCCACGAAATCAGCAGCAGAGAAATTTCTGGTTCACGGTTAGGTCGCGGTCCCTGGCCCCCTGCCGGCTGACGATATCGCCCTGCTAATGGATATGGCAGAGCTGGCCGCGCGATCCGCTCGGTGCACGACGCAGATCGCCGCCGAGCACTCGCGGGACCAGGCGGGTTCATGAGAAGCAATCTCCCCCCGCCCAGGGCCTTCACAGCGATTGTATCATTCTTGACCGCGATGACAGGGCCGGTTATCTTCCTTTGCGTCGGGACCTAACTGGTTTGCCCTCAATTCGTTAGCGTTAGCCATCTCCCAGACTGGCCTACCGCACACATCCCTCGACTATCCGTTCGCATGAAAATCGACAAGAGAACCCAACTTTCCATCGCCTACGCCGTTCTGACCGTTCTCCTTCTGCTGCTCATGCAGAGCTATTTCGAAGGGCCGGTAACGAATCTGACCTACAGTCAATTTCGACAATGGGTCACCGACGGCAAGATCTCTGAATGTTTCATCGGCACCAATGTTATCACCGGGAAACTTTACGACGAAGGCGGCGACAGACCGTTCGTCGTCACCAGCGTAGACGATCCTGGGCTGGTGGACCTGCTCCTGGAGAACGGAGTCGAGCTCTCCGGGAAGGACGAGAACACGTGGTTCAGCTTACTCATGTCCTGGATTCTTCCCGCTCTCATCTTCGTCGGTATATGGATGTTCATGATCCGGCGCATGGGAGGTGGCTCGGGCGGGCTGATGTCCATAGGCAAGAGCAAGGCGAAGGTGTACATGGAGAAGGGGACGGGGATCACCTTCGACGACGTTGCCGGCATCGACGAAGCCAAGGAGGAGCTAGAAGAGGTGGTGGAGTTTCTGGCTACTCCCGAACGCTTCCAGGCTCTCGGGGGGCGCATTCCGAGGGGAGTGCTCCTCGTCGGCGCCCCCGGTACCGGCAAGACCCTCCTGGCCAAGGCCGTGGCCGGAGAAGCCAACGTCCCGTTCTTCTCCATTAGCGGATCTGACTTTGTCGAGATGTTCGTGGGGGTCGGCGCGGCACGCGTGCGCGACCTCTTCGAGCAGGCCAAGAAACACGCGCCCGCCATCATCTTCATCGACGAGCTGGACGCTCTGGGTAAAGCACGGGGTGCTGGCTCCTTCGGGGGCCACGATGAGCGCGAACAGACCCTCAATCAGCTGTTGACGGAACTGGACGGTTTCGAGACCAACGTCGGTATCATCCTTATGGCCGCCACCAATCGCCCCGAGATTCTCGATCCGGCGCTGCTCCGCCCAGGCAGGTTCGACCGCACGGTGACAGTGGACAAACCCGACGTCAAGGGCAGGGAGGCGATTCTGAAGATTCACGCCAAGGGCGTCAAGCTTTCCGGCGAAGTGGACCTGAACAAGCTCGCCATGCGCACCCCTGGACTTGCCGGGGCCGACCTCGCCAATATCGTTAACGAGGGGGCCCTGCTGGCGGCGAGACGCGAGAAGGAGTCGATCGGCATGTCGGAGCTCGACGAGGCCATCGAGCGCTCTCTTGCTGGATTGAAGAAGAAGAATCGGATACTGACCGACAAAGAGCGAAAGGTGACGGCCTATCACGAAGCCGGGCACGCCGTGGTCGGAGAAGTGCTTCCCCACACAAGTCCGGTGGCGAAGATCTCCATCGTTTCCCGCGGCGCTCTCTTGGGTTATGTGCTCAGTCCGCCCTCCGAGGATCGCTACTCCAAGAGCAAGGACGAGCTACTGGACGACATCGCCATGGGTCTGGGAGGTCGGGCGGCGGAGGAAGTAGTGTTCAGTGAAGCGTGGACGGGCGTCACCAGCGATCTCCTGAGAGCGACTGCCCTGGCAGAGGCGATGGTCAAAGAGTACGGCATGAGCGCTGCCATCGGGCTGGTGGCCCACAAGGAGGACCGGCGCACCGAGCTTCTGGGGATGCCCGGAGGGGATCGGGATTACAGCGAAGAGACGGCAAGGAAGATAGACGCGGAAGTGTCCCGCATCGTCTCGGAGTGTCACCGCCGGGCAAGAGACATTCTTGAGGAGAGGCGACCAGCGCTGGACAAGATCGTGGAAATCCTGCTGGACAGAGAGGTGATGGAAGGGGACGAGCTGCGGATGGTGCTGAACGGCAGCGCCACGGCAGGGGATGCCTCTCCAAAGGCTGATGACTCAGTCGCTACAGATCCACTAGCGACTGACCCGGACCCTGCCGGCGCGATCCAAGTGCCGCCACATAAAGGTTCCGTCCAGGATCCGCGCTCTGGGGCGCAAGAGAAATCGAGTCTTGCCGAGGCAGGGGGAGAGAAGAAAGACGAAATTCTCCCGCCCTCGGAGTCAGCCGGGGCCGGCGAGGAGCGGAGCTGAGGGACGCGGTTGCTGTCGGCCGCCGCTCTGCGCTAGTTTACCTGCGCTATAACTTCCAGCTCCACTGCCGCGCCCAGCGGAAGCTCGGCGACTCCCACCGCGAGCCTGGCGTGCACGCCCCTTGCTTCCAGCACCTGACTCATCAAGTCCGAGGCGCCGTTGATGACGTTGGCCTGGTCGGTGAAGCCCTCGGCCGAGCACACAAACCCAGAAAGCCGAACAATCTGGCGGATGCCATCTAGCGACCCGACCTCCGCTGCCAGGATGCTCAAGGCGTTCAGGGCGCACAGCTTGCACGCTTCGTACCCCTGTTCCACGCCAAGATCCGTGCCCACCTTGCCGGCGTAGACCACCTTTCCCCCGGCGATCGGCAGCTGCCCGGATACGAACAGGAGATCACCTGCCCGCACGGCCCGGGTATAGGCGCCGGCAGGCTCAGGTGGAGCGGGCAACGAGAGTCCTATAGCTTTGAGCCTTTCCAGTGCGGGCATCTTCTACCTCCCGTTTTTACTGATCGATTGCGGCATCGCAACTGCGGTGACGTTTCCGGTAGAGAAGTATACCCGTCTCCCGCAGCGGCGGACAGGGGCGGCTGGTCGATCCGTCAGATCGGGAGCTGCATGACGCACCCTCACCGAGCCTGCCCGCCAGCGCGAACGGGCTCCTCCTCATGACCGTCTGTTCTCAGCCGAGCGCGAAGACCGCGTGCGCGGGGAGGGAGGGCGGGGTCTTCTCTCCGCTGAGAAACCGAGACTTCCGGCGACTGCTGTTCGCTGACGGTCTCTGGTGGCTGGCCATGTGGATGGAGATGCTGGTGGTGGGGTGGCTGGCCCTGAGCATCACCGATTCCGCCTGGTGGGTGGCACTGCTGGGATTCTATCGCTCCATCCCGCTGCCGCTGGTAGGGCTCTTCGGCACACCGTTGGTGGAGCGCTTCCGCAGGAGGCATCTCATCGTCGCTCTGCAAGCGGTGGGTGTGGTTTCGGCCAGCACCCTGGCTGTGCTCATGTGGCTGGATGTCATCCAGTACTGGCATCTGGCTCTGGCCGCCCTCGCCAACGGCTCCGCTTGGGCGCTTGACTGGCCCGTCCGCCGGTCCCTGGTCCCGGATCTGGTCGGCAAGTCCCGCATCGTGGAGGCCCTGACCCTGGAGAGCGGCCTGCAGAGCGTCACCAGGCTCTTAGGCCCGCTTCTGGCCGGGCTTTGCGTGCATATGCTGGGTATCCTCGGTGGCCTGCTAATCCTTGCCAACACGGCCTTGATGGCCCTCCTCATTCTCGTCGGCATGGAGACGAACTCGCGCTCTCCGGACCCGGCAAAAGGGATGCGCTCGTCGCTGCGACGGACCGGCGAGGGGTTGCGCTACGTGTACGGCCATCGCCGAATCTTCGGGGTCATTCTCATCACCGTGGCCATGAACGCTTGGGCCTTTCCCTTCCAGTCTCTGCTGCCGGTATTCGCCCGTGACGTCCTGAGCCAGGGTCCCCTCGGCCTCGGGCTTCTCGGATCGGCGCACGGGCTGGGCGCCCTGGTCGGCATGCCCATCGTACACTGGGGGCGCAAGAGGTGGAGCCATCCGAGAATCTTCGGGTGGGCCTCGGTCTTCGCCTGCCTCGGTCTGGTCGCTTTCGCCCTCTCCGAGTCGTTCTACCTGTCTCTGGCCATACTTGTATTCGCGGGAGTCGGGCAGGCGGGGTTCAGCATCATGCAGAGCTCCATCACGCTCGTGGAAGCCGATGACGACATGCGCGCGCGGTCCATGTCGATCGTAGTGCTGGCGATCGGCATGGGCCCATTCGGTCGTCTCCACGCCGCCGCTATGGCGGCGGCGTGGGGGGCACCCCTGGCCACAGCTGTCATGGCCCTGGGCGCCGGTGTGGCCACTCTCGCCGTCATTCTCTTCCTCCGCGGCTTCGCCTCCTCGAAACGGGTGCGGCCTCCTCCCCGATCTGGTCCGAAGCCGGGTGCGCGATGACGATGGCATGGTCAGTCGAGGATCCTGCTTCGCATTGACGCAACCGGGAGCTCTGGATAGGTTTCGTCGATTCGAAGACCGTAGTCGATGGAAGGGAGGCCCGGATGGCATCGGCAATCGGCGCACAGTTGTATTCCGTGCGCGACTACCTGAAAACGAACCAGGACATGGCCGCCAGCTTCGCAAAGGTGCGGAAGCTGGGGTACGAAGCTGTACAGCTGTCGGGACTGGGGCCCGCTTCACCGCAGGAAGTAAAGAGCATGGCCGACGGCGAGGGGCTGACCATCGCCGCCACCCACATCGGCTACGATCGGATTTGCGACGAGCCACAGGCCGTCATCGATGAACACCGACTATGGGGGTGTCGGCACGTCGCTATCGGCGGCTTACCGGGCGAGTTTCGCAACCGGGAGGGATTCGCCCGCTTTGCCGGCGAGGCCTCGAAGGCGGTGCGCCCGCTCATAGAGGCGGGTCTCACCTTCAGCTACCACAATCACAGCTTCGAGCTCGAAAGGTTTGGCGAAGCGGGCAGAACCGGTTTCGACATGCTGATCGAGGGCAGCGACCCGGAGGTTTTTTCCTTTGAGCTGGACACCTACTGGATCCAGCACGGCGGCGGCAATCCGGTCTCGTGGCTGCGCCGCCTGAAGGACCGCATGCACATCGTCCATCTCAAGGACCTGGCCATGCGCGGTGGGGAGCAGTTATTCGCCGAGGTGGGGGAGGGGAATCTCGAGTGGCCGCAGATCCTCGAGGCCTGTCAGGAAGCGGACATCGAGTGGTATCTGGTGGAGCAGGACACCTGTCAGGGAGACCCTTTCGAAAGTCTGGGCATCAGCCTGCGCAATCTCAATCGCCTGGGGCTCAAGTGAGAGCCGCAGGTACCACATTGCATGCGGAGGGAGCAAGTTTGTGCGGGGAAAGGGGAACTGCGTCATGGCAACGCTGAAGCGATTCGGGCTCGACGAAAGCGTCGTGGTGGTCACGGGCGCGGGCCGGGGTATTGGCCGCACCATCGCCCTGGACGCGGTGCGCTCCGGTGCACGCGTGGCGGCGGGCAGCCGCACCGTGGAGGAGCTTGAGAGCCTTGGCGAGGAAATCGCCGCCATGGGGGGGGAGAGCTACCAGCAGAGACTGGATGTCACCGACATCTCCTCAATAGGCGAATTCTTCGAGGGCGCGGTCGGCCATTTCGGGCATGTCGACGCCGTGGTAAACAACGCCGGATACAACAAACTCGGCCCGTCGCTGGACTGCGATGAAGAGCTTTTCGACCTCATCGTCGACACCAACCTCAAGAGCGTCTTTTTCTGCAGTCAGGTGGCGGCTCGGCAGATGATCGAGCGCGGCGCTGGGGGTAGCATCGTCAACATCTCCTCCCAGGCCGGTGTCGTCGGCGCGCCGGAGCGCGGGCCCTACAGCGGGGCCAAGGCGGGGGTCAACAACCTGACCCGGACTCTGGCGGCAGAGTGGGCCAGCCACGGAATTCGCGTCAACGCGGTGGCGCCCACGGTGACGCGATCACCCCTGGCCGAGAGAGCCCTGAGCGAGAGCCAGGCGTTCGCCGATGCCGTTAAGGAGAAGAATCTGCTGAGAGGGGATCTGGCCGAGCCGGAGGAGATATCGGGTCCAGTCATCTTCCTGCTGTCCGAAGCGGCCAGTATGATCACCGGTCACACTCTCGTTGTCGACGGCGGCTGGACCATCGTCTGACACAATCCCCCACCCACCGTCAAGAGTGAGTGGGCCTTCCGGAGCGCTGACGCCGCAGACGCCTGGCCTGCTCGCGTTGCCGGGCACCGATCGCCCTGTCCATCTTCTTGGCGGCCGCCTTGGACGCTCCCGTGACACCTGCCGGATGCAGCGCCACCCCCACCAGGAGCTCCACCAGCCAGACGGCGTCGTCGAGATCGATGATCTCCGGCCGAAGGCCATTTCTGCCCGCATTGTGGTAGTTCTTGAGAGGCAGGGCGACCGCTCCCACCCCGTAGCCTGCACGGGTTAGCACGGTCGCCTCGCAGGTGCCCCCGTCCATCAGCTTTCTCTGGTACCGGAAGGGGCGGTCGGCGCCCGCGGCCGCCTTGGTGAGCTCTTCCGCCACGGCCACCAGCCCACCTGTGATCTGCGGGTCGAACAGGGAGATGCGGTCACCGACCCGGACGACGGGCCCGGCGCCCAGCTGGGCGCCGGCACGGCAGCTGGAGCACTCGATGTTCACATACAGGGCGCGACGATCGAGGCTGCCGGAGCGGGCGGCGGCCAGCATACCGCCGAGGCCCGCCTCCTCGGCCCGCGTCAGCAGCAGCCCGGCGCGTATGGGTGAGTGCCTGGACAGGAGCTCATCGAGGAAGCACAGCCCCGTGGTCACTCCGGCGAGATCGTCGCAGGCTCGTGCCCGCAGGCGCCGTTTGCGGGCCTCCAGCGGCCGGAGAGCGAGCATGGCGAAGGAGCCCGGGCCCACCTCGTCGGAGTCGTCGCGTCCAACTCTGATCCGGAACTCCGACCCGCCCGCGGCTGGAGAGACACAGGCCATGATCCTGCCGCGGATCGGCTTCTGGTGCGACGGCCGATCCAGACGAAATATGTCCACCTTGCCGTCCCGGCTCAGATCCTCCGGTACGCCGCCAAGCCTCTCGAAGAGAAAGTCAGGCCCCGAAAGCCGCTTGGCGAAGGCCATGCCGGGATGGTCCATGTGAGCGGTGACGACCAGGCGTGGACGTCGCCTTCCGCGCCGTCCTCCGGAAGCGGTCTCCTCCTTGTCTCCGTCGTAGAGGAGGAGGAGGTTGCCGAAGTCATCGGACGACATGATCAGGTGCGGCCGTCTGGCGGCGAACTCGGCGACCGCGTCCCCGACGAACTGCTCGTGATAGGGCGCCGTCGGCAGCGTCATGATCTGCCCGGCGAGCTCGAGGAAGGCATCTCTGTTCATGGGTGTTGGGCGCACCCTTTTCTCCGAGTCGTCCGCCTGCGGCTGATTCTTGGATGGCGGGCGGAGCTAACGCGGACGCGTTCGGGGACTGTCTGTATCGGAGGGAAAGAGGGCAACCTCCCGGGCGGCGTCAAGCGGCAACTCCAGTGCGATCCATGACGCTCGCGAGGATTGCAGTGATGAGGTGAACAGATTAACTTCGCCCCGCCGTTGACTTGCCCTCGAGCACATGGCGGAAAGGGCCGCAGTCAGCGGGACAATCAATGCCGCCGAACCGGTAAGAGTCTGCATTTGGAAAAGGAAATCCCCGCTGCCTACCAGCGGCATCTCGAGACGCGTCAGCGCTCCATCCTCGACGAAGTGGGCCGCTCGCGTGCGCTGACTTTCAGGGGATTCTGGGTGGGGTCTTTCCTCAGTTTCTTCCTCGCCATCGGCGCGCCCTACGGGAACATGATCATCCGGGGTTCGTACATGGCCCTCGACTTCAGCACTCCCGGGGCCATTTTCCTTTTCCTCATCCTCATCGGAGTCCTCAACCTGCTCTTCAAGCTGGCGGGGCAGGGGAAAATCCCCGCCCTCCTCTTTGCCCTCGCCGCTGCGGCGGGCTGGATCCTTACCTACTGGCCCTTTGACAAGCTCGATCCGTATTCTCCGGGGCTGATTTTCTCCACCTTTCTCGTAGTCTCTTCCTTCATCAATCTTCCGGTCGCGCTCAGAGGCGGCAGCCTCGCCCTCAATCGCTCGGAGCTGGTGCTCGTGTACGCCATGCTCCTCATCGTCTCGGCGTTGTGCAGCAGGGGAATGGGCGAGCAGATTCTGCCCATCCTCACAGCCGTCTTCTACCTCGCGTCACCGGAGAACAAGTGGGCGGAGAAACTCTTCCCCCATCTGCCCGAGCGCATTGTCGTCGACGACGGCACCGGCAGCCAGCTGTTTTACGAGGGTACGGGCGCCNCGGGCGGAGAGATTCCCTACGGGTCCTGGGTGGAGCCGCTCATCTGGTGGGGGGTCTTNCTGCTGGCCCTGTANGTGACCATGGTCTGCGTTGCCGTCATCGTGCGGCGCCAGTGGATCGAGCGCGAGAGACTGGCGTATCCGATCGCCCAAGTGGGGCTGGCGATGATCCGTGCGGAGGAGGGTGACCACTTGATCAACGGATTCTTTAAGCGCCCCGCGATGTGGCTGGGCTGCGCCATTCCCCTCGTCATCGGCAGCATGAAAGCGCTGCAGAGGTATGAGCCGGGAGTGCCGGTGACGACGCTCGAATGGATTCTTCCCTTCGTGGGATTTCAGTCGATACAGCTCACGATCAGTTTTGCCCTCATCGGCTTCTCCTATTTTATCAACGCCAACATCGCCGCGGGAATCTGGTTCTTTCATCTCTTTGCCAAGATGGAGAAGGAGCTGTTTCTGCTCTCCGGCCTGACTTCCGATCAGACGATCGTCTTCGGGGTCTCCGAGTTTCCCTTAATGGCCTACCAGGGGGTCGGGGCTCTCCTCACCATGGTCCTGATCGGGTTCTGGATTGGCCGGGGGCACTACGGGGAGGTTCTGCGCAAGGCGATCGGCCGAGCTCCAGAGGTAGATGACTCCGATGAGATTCTGTCGTACAGAGGGGCAGTTTTCGGCGCCGTCGGAGGCATGGCGACCATGGCCTGGTGGCTGTGGTTCATGGGGACGCCGGCGTGGATCTCCGCGTTCTTCGTGGTCACGGCCATGCTCATATTCCTGGGGCTGACCCGCATCGTCGCCGAGGCTGGACTCGCCGTGGTCCGCGCTCCCATGATCGCCCCCGATCTCATGGTCCAGGGCCTGGGCTCGGCGCTGGTGGGTCCGACGGGGGTGGTGAACATGTCCCTCGCCTGGATCTGGGCCGCCGACGTGAGGGTTTTCGTGATGGCCACTTGCACCAACGCCCTGCGGCTGATCCAGGAGATGGATCGCCCCAGCCGCAGGGCCGTGTTCTGGGCCCTCATCCTCGCCATGTTCATCGGCGCTATCGGCTCGTTCTGGATGATCTTTCACATGGCCTACCGCCACGGGGGCATTAACCTGAACTCCTGGTTCTTCAACGGACTGCCCAGCGGCGCCTACAACTCCGCGCTCCGCAGCATGGAGCCAGCGGGCACCTACTGGCCGGGATGGGCGTTCTTCGGCGGTGGCGGTGCAGCCATGGCGGCCATGATGTGGGCGCGTCAGCGCCTGCCCTGGTGGCCCCTGCACCCGATCGGATTTCCCATCGGAGCCAACCGGCTGATGAACGACGTCTGGTTCAGCGTGTTTCTGGCGTGGTTCTTCAAGAAGCTCATCCTTCGCTACGGAGGGGCGGGCTTGTACCAGAGAAGCCAGCCCTTCTTCCTCGGTCTGATCTCCGGTCAGGTGCTCTGCAATGGCGTCTGGCTGGTCATCGACTACTTCACCGGCAAGATCGGCAACTCCATCTTCTGGCTATGACGGCTGTATGGCGCGTTATACCGCTGGCGCTGCTGGCGGCGGCATCGGCGCCAGCTTCGGGTCTGGCCGAGGACTCGGCTGCCCAGCTGCAGGATCCGCACGCCCTGGAGCGGATACGGTCCACTATTGAATTCATGGCCTCCCGCGGATCGAGGGTGAGCGGCTACCCGGGAAGCCGGGAGGCCAGCGACTACGTAGAGGACGCCTTCCGAAGGCTGGGTGTCGGCGATGTGAGAAGGGAGGAGTTCGAGGTCACCGTGCCCCTCGATCTGGGGGCCGCTCTGATCGTTCCGGAGTGGGGGGAGGGAGAGATCGAACTGTACGGCATGTGGCCCAATCTCGTCCGCACCACTTCCGTTCCGCCGGAGGGTATTGAGGCGCCTCTGGTGTACGCTGGCTCAGGCGAGTATGGGACGTTCGACGGCATCGACCTTTTCGGCGCCGTCGTGCTCATGGAGTTCAACAGCTGGGACCACTGGCTGAGACTGGCTGCGCTCGGAGCCAGAGCCATCATATTTATTGGGCCGGAGGAGACCAGCTACCTCCAGTCTCTGGGCAAGACCTCCGACATTCCTCTCAACATACCCAGATTCTGGGTCGACCGGGAGGACGGGCTGAAGCTGCGCCGACGGCTGCAGGGGGAGGCCCCGGTGTCGCTGGCAGTCCGCCTGCACAGCCGCATGGACTGGCGCCGACAACCCGCTTGGAATATCTGGGGCACGGTCGCTGGCCAGGACCTCGAACTGGCGGGGGAGACCGTCGTGGTCGAGGCCTACTACGACGGCATGTCGGTGGTGCCGGCCAGGGCGCCGGCGGCGGAGATGGCCAGCAGCGTAGCCTGCCTGCTCGAACTGGCAGAACATCTGCAGCGGCACCGTCCAGGCCGCACCGTCATCCTCCTGGCCACTGGAGGGCACTTTCTCGCCCATGGAGGGGTCGTCGATTTCCTCGACCGCCACGCCCGCACCCTCGAATATTACGCCAAGCGCATGGAGGAGCCCCTCCATCCTGACCTCTTTATCAGCCTGGATCTGTCGTCGCAGACGGATCAGATCGGCATCTGGAACAACACCCTGAGCTTTGATCTGAAGCGGTTCTTTGTTCCCTTCGGTCGGCGCTTCACCCACTACGCCGAGGAGGTGGCGCCGCGGCAGGGGAGGGAAGCCGGCGCTGCCCTGGTCAATGGAATAAGCGCCATCAAGGGAATGGACTGGTCGTCGTTCGTGCCCCTGGGCGTCAGTGTAGACGGGCAGACGGCGCTGATGGCGGGACAGCTTGCCCTCTCCTTTGTCACCGTTCACGATGCCCGGTTCGCCGTCAACACGCCGTTGGACGTGGCCGCCGACGTGCAGCTGGAGAATCTGGCCAAGCAAAGCGCCTTTCTAAACGGCATCCTCTCCAGGGCCTTTGACGACACCGAGCTGCTGGCCGAGCTGGAGGAGTTCGAGCTCAAAGACGACATGCGGACGTACGGGGTGAGGGTGCGCGCTCTTCCCCGCCGAAGTCAGATACCCGACCGCAAGATACCCGGCGCCCTCGTCGTCTTAGAAGGCGGAGTGAACAAAGGCGTGCAGTTGAGCAGGTATTTCCTTTCCGATGGCGAGGGAAACGCCGAGCTGCCGGGCCTTAGGGTAGGCGGCACCCGCATAGGCGCCTACGCCATGGATCCGGCCAGCGGGGATATCGTCTACGCCCCCGATCTGGGTGGGGGGCAGAAGTTCCACGGCCAGCCCCTAGACAGCGGCAGACTGAATATTGCCGTGCGCTGGAATCACTACACCAAGCCGATTGTCGTCTTTCCCTGCATCTCCAGGATGCTTTTCAATCTGGTGGACCCCGTGTCGCTGCATCCTCAGAGGAAGGTGAAGATCCTCGACAGCAGTGGCAGGCCACCTCGACAATTTGGCTACCTCTTCGGGATCCGGTCAGCCTCCTGCGTCGTCTTTGCCCCGCCCGAGATCCGACTGAAGATCCTCGTGGGAGGAGAGCTGTTGATCAACAGCCCCGGAGGATCGGACGAGAAGGAGGCTCGTGGCAGCGGTTACGACCTCGAGCGAGACGCGCTGGTGCCCACCAGCTTCCTGGCGGTGAGAGACATGTGGCGCCTGAACGAGGCCAGGCTCCAGACCATGCACCGCCACGCCATCGAGAACCAGAAAATCGACCGTCTGCACGAGACGGGGCGCCGCCTCATCGAGCGCGCCTCGGAGGCGATGGCCCAGAGGAACTGGTCGGAGTATGTGGCTCTTATCAGGGCGGCTGGGGGGGTGACTCGCCGCGCCTATCCGGATGTGGTAGGCACCCTGAACGACGTCATGCAGGGCATGATCTTCTTTCTCGGCCTCATCATCCCCGCTGCCTTCTTTGGCGAGCGCCTGCTCCTGGCGTCGTCGGACATACGGCGCCAGCTGGCGGGTTTCGGTGTTTTTCTGCTGGTCATCTGGAGCGTCATTTCTCAAATCCACCCGGCCTTCGAGATCGCCCACCCGCTCGTCATCCTCCTGGCCTTTGCCATCATGGCCATGGCGGCGTTCGTCCTCTTCATGATTTCGGGTCGCTTCAACCGCTACATGCGCGAATACCATGCCCGGCAGGCCCAGGTCCACGAAACAGATATCAGCCGCGTCGGCGCGGCGTACGCGGCTTTCAGCCTGGGTATCGCCAACATGCGGCGGCGCAGACTGCGCTCGGGTTTGACCCTGCTGACTCTCACCCTCCTCACCTTTACCGTCCTCTCCTTCACCTCGTTCAGGCCCGATGTCCGCTTCCTGGTGTTTCCCCTCCCCGACGAGGGGGATTACGAAGGGGTACTGATTCGAAGTCGGAGTTGGGACAGTCTGAGTGACGACGCCCTCGACTTCGCCCGCTCCCACTTCCAGACGGAGGGTGTCGTCAGTCCCCGAAATTGGTACATATCCTCCGAACATGAGGAGAGGAAGTACGTGGAGGTTAGGAGAGGGGATCGAACCGTCCGGTCCACGGGGCTGCTGGGGCTGTCTTCACAGGAGAGAGAGATCACGGGGGTCGATCGGTCCCTGTCGTCGGGCACCTTCTTCGAATCGAGTGATGAGCGCTCCTGCCTCCTGTCCCAGGAAATGGCCGTCAGCCTCGGCATTGGCGCCGACGAGGTGGGCGTGGAGGGGGACGCCGAGGTGCAGATTTTCGGCAGATCCTTCCTCGTGCGCGGGATTTTCGATCCCCTCGCGCTGGAGGCGGTGCGGGATCTCGACCACGAGCCCCTGACACCTGTCGATTTCAACATGTCCTCCGCCCCCGCCCTGGGGCCGGGCGAGTCTGTCGTCATGACGGTGACAGATCCGATCTTCGATTTCTCGCTGCGGCCCTTCGTACACCTGGAGCCGGGCAATGTCCTCATTCTTCCCTATAAGACCCTGCGGGAGGCCGGCGGATCGCTGCGGTCCGTGGCGGTTAAATTCTCGCCCGACGCCGCCCCCAGGACCCTGGTGGAGGACTTCCTTACCCGGGTCGACATCACGCTCTTTGCAGGCCTGCGGGATCGGGAGACGGCGATCCCCGAGGACGCCGATTCTAAGGTTCCCGTGTACTCCTACACCTCGCTTGGGATCACCTCAGTGGAGGGCGTCAGTGCGCTCCTCGTGCCCATGTCGATCGCCGCCCTCATCGTGCTCAACGCCATGTTGGGAGCCGTGTACGAGCGCTTCCGCGAGATTGCCATCTACAGCTCGGTGGGGCTGGCGCCCATGCACATCGCCATGCTCTTCGTCGCCGAAGCCTGCGTCTACGCGGTTATGGGGGTGACCCTGGGGTATATCGTCGGACAAGGGCTCGGCAAGGTCATCGTCCACTACGACCTGGTCAAGGGGATGAACCTCAACTACTCCTCGATGGCGGCGATTTTATCCTCCGTCATGGTGATGGCGGTAGTGTTCCTGTCCACTATCTATCCCGCCCGGATAGCAGCGCGGGCGGCGGTCCCGGATACGGTGCGCCGCTGGCGGCCACCCCCGCCGGTCGGCGACCGCTGGGATTACCTCTTTCCGTTCATGGTCGGGGAGGCAGAGGCCCTCGGATTGTGCGGCTTTCTGGCCAGCTTCTACAAAGCCTACAGCGAGGAGTCGATCGGGTCGTTCTACGCCGAGAACGTCCGCATCGTCCGCCGGGAGGCGGAGGCCGGCATCGAATACGCGCTGCAGATGTTGATCTGGCTGGCGCCCTTCGACATGGGTGTGAGCCAGTACCTGCAGCTCGACTTCCTCCCCTCCCAGGACACGGAGGGAGCTTACCGAGTGGAGGTTTACATCCACCGAATCAGCGGTCAGGATACCTACTGGCAGCGGGTTAACGAGCGCTTCGTAAACCAGCTGCGCAAGGAATTCCTACTCTGGCACACCATGGACCGGGACATGCGCGCCTACCACATGCGAGCCGCAAAGAGCATGCTGGCCGACACTCAAGCCGAAGAGGGCAGCATCGCACCAGCAGAGAATCTCCGCCGCGACGACTCCGTAGAATGAGTTAATGAGCAAGCTCAAGGACAGACAGTGGGATGAGGTAGAGGAGTACCGGTCGCTCCTGGAGGCCCCGAGCCGCTTCGACAGCGGATTCACCCTGCGCACGGTCATAGGCGTGATCTTCATCTCTCTGATCATGACTCCTGGAGAGATGTACCTCGGATTGGTCACGGGGGGTTCCATCGGGTCGGCGGCGCAGTGGGTGACCGTAATCCTCTTTCTGGAGGTGGCTAAGCGCTCCTTTACCTCGCTCAAACGGCAGGAGATCTTCCTCCTGGTGTACGTCGCCTCCGCCCTCGTCGCCCGAGAGGAAGGGGCCTTTCTCGACCTTCTGTGGCGCCAGTATTTCGTGCGCTCCGCCGAGGCGGCACAGTTCGGTGTTGCCAGGCTGCTGCCGTTCTGGTGGTCTCCGGGGCCCGACTCGCCGGCGTTGGCGGAGCGCACCTTCCTGCATCCGGACTGGATCTGGCCCATCGCCCTCCTGGTGGCCGGCACCATCGTCGGCCGTGTCTCCTGGTTCACTTCCGGGTACGTCCTCTTTCGCCTCACCTCAGACAGGGAGAGACTGCCCTTTCCAACGGCTCCCATGTCCGCTCTGTCCGCCATGGCCCTGGCCGAAGAAAGTGGCGAAGAGGCCGAAACCTGGAAGTGGCCGGTCTTCAGCATCGGCGGGGTGATAGGCGCTGTCTTCGGCACGGTGTATGTGGGCTTGCCAACAGTCACAGAGGTGATGCTGGGCAACAGAGTGGAGCTCATCCCCATCCCGTTCTGGGATCTCACGCCTTACTTCGGCTATCTGCTCCCGGCTACACCCCTGGGCATCACCCTCCATCTGGGCCCCATCTTCGGAGGGCTCCTCATGCCCTTCTGGGCCGTCATCGGCTCCTTCCTGGGGGTAGTCGTCCACACCCTGGTCAGCCCGCTGCTGTACCGACTGGGCTTTCTGCCTAGCTGGGTACCTGGATCGGATACGATCCAGACTCTGATCTCCACCGGTATCGACTTCTGGCGGGCCTTCTCCATCGGCATCACCCTGGCGGTCACCGTCATCAGTTTCTACCAACTGATAGTCACAGCTCGGGAGAAGCGCTCGGAAGTTCGCGCCAGGATCATGGGGGATGAGAGAAAGTATTCGGCAATGTGCGTGCACTCGACGTGCAACCAGCCGTCGCAGGTGCGGGGGTACTGCCTCAAACACCTCGGCCGGGGAGATTTTCGCATCTGGATCTGTCTGCTTTTGTTCGGCGCGGCAGCACTGTATCCCATCGTCCTGGCCAAGGCCCTTTTTCCCGTTATCGTCTCGTCCGGCCTGCTGCTGACCTTCTTCTGCATAGCCTTTATCTACGCCCCGATCATGTCCTTTGTCAGCGCCCGACTCGACGGCATGATCGGCCGCGAGGTACAGATACCCTTCATCAACGAAGCTGTCATCTTCCTCACCGGGTACCGGGGGGTAGACATCTGGTTCGTGCCCTTTCCAACCCGCAACTACGGCGGTCACGCCGAAGGGTTCCGGGTCGTCGAGCTTACCGGGATGCGCTTTACCAGCCTGTTGCACGCCGAGCTCTTCATGCTCCCCATCGTCTTTGGCGTCAGCCTCATGTACTGGAGCTTTCTGTGGCGTCTTGGCCCCATTCCCTCCGACAGCTATCCCTACGCGCAGCTCATGTGGCCTCTGCAGGCCTTCAATCAAGCCCTGTTCTTCTCCAGCACCATGTACAGCAAGACCTGGCGTTCGGGGGAGGAGGTAGAGGGCGAGATCCTGACCACCGGGGAGACGGCGTGGAGCCCCAGCAATCTCCAGGACAGGAAGTGGTGGTACTGGCACGTGCGGGCATCGCGCGACGTGAATGTCCCCGATCCGGTCAAGAGAGAGTACGGCCCGTGGTCGAAGACCGGGTACTTCTTTACCGATTTCGACCGTCGAGGTCCGCCCGACAGCATGCTGGAGATGCCGCCGGCTGCGGCGGAGCCGGCAGACCGTGGAGGCGTGAAGGGAACGGCAGGCGTGAAGCGAAGGGGAGACGGGGAAGGAGTCCCCGTCCCCGAGCTCGTGTGGCCGCCTCCGGGTCTGGTGCTGTCTACGCCTAACCCGAACTTCCGGGCGGCGGCGGCCGTCGCTCCGGGAGACTCGGTGGAGCTCGACTTCGAAGTGGACCGCCTGTTCACCTTTGACGGGGAGTTCCTGCAGCGCTCGTCGGACACGCCGCTGCTCTTCAAGGCGCTGTGGCGGGACCTCACCTTAACGGGGAACCACAAGGACGACGACGGCGACTGCCCGGTTGAAGAGCCGGATGCCGGACTCGATTCCGGCGACGGCACCGACTGCATAGATGAGGAGTTCAGGAACCTATACGACGACGATGGCGACGGCATTGTCGACGAGGAGGATGAGTTCCACCATCCGACGGGGGGGTGGAAGTGGCCGATCATCGTCTTCGGCGCGCTCTTCGGGATGGTCGGGTATTTTACCCTCTCCTTCATCGGCCTGCCCATCTTCCTGATCTGGGGATACGTGCAGAGCGTCAACGGCATTCCGCATTCACTACTGCCGCAGATCATCGGTGCCCTGCTCGCTCGTTTCTACTTCTGGAAGAAATACGGCAAGCAGCAATGGCGTCAGTACGCGATGGTACTGGCGGTGGGGTTCGGTGTCGGCATGTCGCTGATCGGCATGTTCTGCGCCGCCCTGGCAATGATCAGCAAGTCGGTGTCTTCACTGCAGTACTGAGGTGTCTGGCCGCTCCGCGACTGGACTGGGAGCACCTGGCCGGCTATATTCAACCTTGAGTTCTCAGGCAAGCGAGCCCCTGCGAGAAGCACCATGGACATACTGACGCGACTGCTTCACATCGCCCGATCCAGCGTTTCCTCAGCACGTCGGCAGGTGGAGGAAGAGTTTCCTCATGTTGGAAATCACCGCTGGTCGGAGAATTCAAGGAGTGCTTCCGGGAGTGCTTTCGGGGACGGCGGCCACGGCAGCCGCCCAAAGACTACTCTCACCCCGGAAGATGCGGCCCTGGCCAAGAATTACGCCAACCTCGAGGTCCCCTATGGTTCTGACCTGGAGACGGTGCACGCGGCCTGGCGACAGCTGATGAAGAAGTATCACCCCGATCTTCACTGTCGAGATGCGGAGAAACGGCGGATCGCCAACGAGCTGACGGCGCGGTTGACTCAGGCCTATCGGGACATTGAGGAGGTAGTCGTTTAGAAGGACTTCTTAACGATTTTATTTTATTGAGAGTTTGAAGCTTCAGAGCGAGGAAAGGTGAGAATGTCGGAGCAATTCGAAAAGGTCAAGGGATACGTGCTGGAACTCGGATTCCGCATCGACGAGGAGGATTCATCGGAGGAGATCGTCATCATCAACGACGAGGAGCGGGGCATTCACAGACTCGTCATAGACTGTGAGGACACCGTGCTGGTGGTGGAGCAACTGATCATGAAGCTCGAGCCGTCGACCGACGTGTACCGCCGCATCCTGCAGATGAACCGCGAACTCGTCTTTGGAGCTTTCGTACTCAACGAGGATGGCGACTCTCTTCTATACAGGAACACGCTGGCTCTGGATAATCTCGACCTGAACGAGCTCGAGTCTACCATCAACGCCCTGAGTCTGGGACTGGCCGAGAACGGCGAGGAGCTTCTCGCCTTTGCCCTTTCGGGGACGAATTAGGAAAGGAAGGAGATCATCGTGGCAGGCATTTTCCAGCGTCTGTTCAAGACCGGTGAGGCACAGGCCCACGCCTTGGTCGACAAGCTCGAAGATCCGATATCGATGAGCGACCAGGCGATTCGGGATCTCAAGAAGGATCTGCACCAGAGTCTGCAGAGCCTGGCGGAGGTGAAATCCATCGGCATCCGCATGAACAAGGATGCCGATGACGCCAAGCAGCTGGCGCAGGATTACGAGCGCAAAGCGATGCTGCTGCTGCAGAAGGCGCAGTCGGGTGAGCTCGATGCGAGTGACGCCGACCGTCTGGCGGGAGAGTCGCTCACCCGCAAGGAGGAGGCGGCGGCACGCGCGATTGAGTGCGGTCAACAGGCTGCGGCTCAACAGGATATGGTGGCGAAACTTCACAACAACGTCAATGACCTGAAGTCGAAGATTGCCTCCTACGAGAACGATCTCCTCATGCTCAAGGCGCGCGCCAAGACGGCCGATGCGACGCGCAAAATCAATCAGCGGATGGCGAACGTCGACTCTGGCGGCACGGTCGCTCTGCTGGAGCGGATGAAGGAGAAGGTGGATGAGGAGGAGGCACTGTCCCAGGCCTATGGGGAGATGGGCGACGCCGCAACCTCCGTAGACGATGAGATTAGCAAGGCCCTGGCGAGCGGGAGCTCGGTCAAGGCAAAGGATTCGCTCGCCGAGCTCAAGGCGAAGATGGGGATGTCCCAGGAGAGTTCATAGGGGCCCGCGCACGTCGCTCCACACGCCCACACACACACGCCCGCACACACAACCCAAAGACGGTGATAGCGCCGTTATAGCGCCGTTCGCCGGGAAGGCTCGGGGAGATAGGTAGGGGGAGGATGACCGATCTCACCCGACGAAGCTTTCTGCGTCTACTCCTGGCAGGCAGCGCCCTCCCTTTCAACTGCGCCAGTCGGGAGCGCGTGTTTCGCGTTTCCGGCCGGATAGCCAATCCATCGTCACCCGCGCACGGGCACCTCCTGCGCTCGGCAGCCACCCGGGCTGCGAGCGTCGCCCCTGCCAGCGCTTGGCTGGACGTCGTGGTAGTGGGCGGTGGAGTCTCCGGCTTGAGCGCCTGCTGGAAGCTGAAGCGCTCGGGGGTGCAGCAGATCCAGCTCCTGGAGCTCGAAGGGCAGCTTGGCGGCACTTCGGCAGCCGGATCTGGGGCTGGCAATCGCCGTTTTCCCTGGGGTGCTCACTACATCAACATCCCGCCCCGCGAAGCGGACTGCGTCCACGAGGTGCTGGGCGATCTGGGGGTCATCACCGGCTACGATGCGGCCGGCAGGCCGCAAGTGAACCTCGATTACCTGCTGAAGTGGCCGCGGGAGCGGCTCTTCATGGAGGGGGACTGGCAGGAAGGACTGTCTCCCTTCTCTGAAGCCTCCACAGACGAGCAGGAGGTGCTTCAGCAGTTCGAGGACGATATGCTGCGGTGGACGCTGTACGAGGGGCGCGATGGCCGACGTGCGTTCGCCATGCCCCTGGCGTACAGCTCGAACGACTCGGCCGTTCGAGAGCTCGACGGCATCACCATGCTGGCCTACCTGAGGTCTCGGGGATGGGAGTCGGCCAAGCTGGACTGGCTCGTCAACTACGCCTGCCGGGACGACTACGGCACTCAGCTGCAGCAGGTGTCGGCGTGGGCGGGCATCCACTATTTCGCTTGTCGCTTCTACGACCACCGTGTTTCGGACGATTACCCCACCGACACCCTGACCTGGGAGGAGGGGAACTCCTTTCTCACCGACCGTCTGGCCGACCGGCTGGATGCTGAGAAGGAGATTCGACTGGGAAAGGCCGTTGTCGCCATCCGCCCTGTAGACGGGGGAGCGGAGGTCGCGTACGTGGATCTGGCCTCCGGAGAAATATCGGCGGTGCGCGCTCGGACGGTGGTGTACGCGGGCAAGCTCCACACCGCTCCCCTGGTGGTCGCGGGTCTGCCGGAGGCGCAGCGCCAGGCGATGAGCTCATTGAGCTACAGCTCGTGGCTGGTGGCGGCGATCCTGGTCTCTCGGCTGCCGGAGACGGCTACTTCGGCGCCGGCGTGGGAAAACGTGCTGTACGACAGCCCCTCCGTTGGCTATGTGGTCGCCGACCATCAAATGCGTGGCTCAGCCAAGAGTTCCGAAGGGCGTGCGCTGGTGTACTATCTGCCATTCTCACAGGACCCCGACAGAGGGCGCGAGGAGCTCCTGACTCGCTCGCACGGACACTGGGTGAACCGGATAATGAACGACCTGATCCAGGTACATCCAGATCTGGACAGGGTAGTGGAGCGCATCGACGTGTACCGGTGGGGGCACGCCATGGTGAGTCCCACACCCGGATGCGTTTGGGGAGAACAAAGCCAGCTGCGCCGTCAGCCATTTGGCCCTGTGGCGTTTGCCACCTGTGATGCTACCGGACTGCCCCTGTTCGAGGAGGCGGTGTTCGCCGGAATCCAGGCCGCAGAGACCTGTCTGGACCTGCTCGACCTGCCTTACACCACATCCTTGCGAGGACTGAGTCGTGGCTGAGGGTGGGCGGCAGCTGCCTGATCGCACTGGCGGGGAGATCCCGCGGTCGGGAGTCATCCTGCTTCTGGCCGCGATCTTCACAGCGGCGGCCTGTGCGATCGTGTACGAGCTCCTGATCGGCACCACCTCCTCCTACTTCCTCGGAGACAGCATCGCGCAATTTTCTCTGACCATCGGGTTCTTTCTGTTCGCCATGGGAGTCGGGTCCTGGGTCTCCCGGCTGATCGAGCGCAGACTGCTGGAGAGGTTCATCCTCCTCGAGATCGGGCTTGGGCTGGTGGGCGGTCTGGCGGTGCCTATCCTGTACGCCGCCTACGCCTACACCGATCACTACCGCTACTGCATGCTGCTCCTCATCGTCGGCATCGGCGGTCTCATCGGCCTGGAGGTGCCGCTGCTGACGCGCATCCTGCGCGGCTACGGGAGCCTTCGGACCATACTCGCAGATGTGCTCTCTTTCGATTACCTGGGCTCCCTGGTCGCGGCGCTGCTCTTTCCCTACCTCCTGCTGCCTCTGCTCGGCACGCTGCACACCTCTCTCGTCACTGGCCTTGTCAATACCACCGTGGCGCTGGCTCTGCTGCTGTATTTCGGACAGCACATGGAGCGAGCGAGGTCCTGGCTGGCGGCACAGGGAGTCGTAGTCTTCGCCTGCCTCGCCGCCATGCTGTGGGCGGCCGAACCCCTGCGAGAACGCTGGGAGAGCGCCCTGTACGAAGACCGAATAGTTTTCAGTACACAGTCCGCGTACCAGAGGATCGTCCTCACGGAGTGGCACGGCGATCTGCGGCTGTTTCTGAACGGACATCTCCAATTCGCCTCCGTAGACGAGTACCGCTATCACGAAGCCCTCGTTCATCCGGCCATGGCCCTGTCCTCGTCTCGGCAGCGAGTGCTCATCATCGGCGGCGGCGACGGGCTGTCGGCTCGGGAGGTGCTCAAGTACCCGGAGGTTCTGGAGATCGACCTCGTAGATATGGATCCCGCCATGACGGATCTGGCGCGGCGGGATCTGAGGATCGCGCGACTGAACAAAAACGCACTTTCTCATCCGAAAGTTCGTATCTTGAACGAAGATGGCTTCACCTTTCTGCAGCAGCCACACGAGGCCTACGGTGTCATTGTCGTCGATCTCCCGGATCCGAGGGTGGCTGGCCTGACCAAGCTGTATTCGGTGGAGGGATATCGCCTATTCAAACGCCACCTGAGTCCGGGAGGGCTTCTGGTCACGCAGGCCACGAGTCCCTATTTTGCAAGGGAGGCGTATTGGAGCATCGCCGCGACCCTGGAGACGGCGGGCTTTGTGCTGTTTCCCTATCACGTTCTCGTACCCTCCTTTGGCGAGTGGGGGTTCCATCTGGCCGGAGAGGGGGAGTTGCCGATCGCCGAGGTGGAGTTTGACATACCGCTCCGTTTCTTGAGGGCGGAGTTGCTGCCGTCCATGGGGGTTTTCCCCAGTGACATGGAGCGCCTTCAGGTGGGAGCCAATCGGCTCGACAGTCCTTTGCTGTCCCGCTACTACAGAGAGGGCTGGGGTCGCTGGTAGGGACAATCGGATCATCGTCCATGGTAAATTTCCGCAAGTGGCTGGGCAAGAAGGAAAGCGAAGACACCTCCTACCAGGACCTGACCCTCGAGTTGATGACGGCCGGATTCCTCGTCGATTACGACCTGGAGACTTGGGAGGTGATCGGCGTTAATGTCTACGACTACGATGGCTTCCAGACGCAGGAGTGGGAGCTGCGATGTAATAATGAGATGCGCTTCCTGGAGCGGGCCGAAGATGACGGACAGATCGAGTGGACCCTGACGCGCCGCGTACCCCTCGGGGAGGTGGAGGGGGATGTGGCCGGCGCTATCCTCGACGGGGGAGACCCGCCTGAAGTCGTTACCTACAAGGACCGTGCCTACAACGCCGTGGAGTCCAGTACCGGCATTCGGCGTCCTTTCGACGACGGCGGTGGAGAAGAAGAGGCAGGTGACGACGACGAGGGCGGGGAGTTCGTCAGCTGGAGCTACGAGGGCGAGGATCGCAGAGTGCTCTATGTGCTTCAGCGCGGCGAGCGGGAATTCGTCGCCTACGAAGGCGAGTATGTGGAGGAGTACCAATTCACCGAGATTCTACCGTCACCTGAGACCGGGTGAGCGACCCTGAAGAACCGGGCGAGCGACTCCAAAACAGGGGAATAACCCCAAACGAACGGCCCCAAACAGAGATGTGGGCCGCAGGAGCAGGGGGATACTTGAGACGACTGCTGCAATTCGGCTCCGTCGCGGTGCTTCTGACACTGGTCGCGTGCGGAGGAAGGCGCGATCCGGTGCAGGATCTGATCCGGGATCTGAATCGGTATCCGGAGTTTTCCCTCATCGTCGACGACCTTCGCGTCGATGACGGTTTCTTTGCCGACTACTTCCTGCGCTTCCGCATACTGACCGCTTCCGGGCAGCGGATAGCAGACAGGGATACCCTCGTGTACAAGCAGCGGGTGTCCGAGTGGATGAAGGTCCCCGAGGCGGTCTTCGGCCGCTACGAGCACTACCTCGCCATGGTCGTGGCCTCGAAAACGGACGACGGCCGCACCACGGGAGTCCGGCAGGCCCACCCGCCCGGGTACCAATACGTTGGCAACTCCCGATACGGGCACTGGGGTGGCGGCGGATTCTGGCAGTTCTACGGTCAGTACGCTTTCATGTCCGCCATGTTAGGTGGCCACCGCATCGGTCGCCAGGACTACGACGGGTACCGCGGCTCGCACGGTCGCGGCAGACCCTACTTCGGCCCCAGTCAGGGCGGTCGCCCGGCTTTTGGCACCAGCGGCAGCGTCACTGAGAAGACTCGTCCCAAGTTCTTCCAACGCCAGCGCCAGCGCTTGAGCTCCGGCGGGCGAGGATTTGGAACACGGGGTCGGAGCGGTGGAAGCAGGTCGCGCGGGGGATTCGGAAAATAGGTGATGTCCGTGCGCGAATGGCAGAAAGTGGGAGCGATTCCCTGTTAAAGGCTACAGGACCAGTGTGGTCACAGCACATCTTGGACGAGATCGCTTAGAAGAATCTTTTGTGATTGCGTCAACATTCAGGAGAGGACCATGATCGAGGCACACTTGATCTCCATGGGCCGCTCAGCGGTCTACGTAGTGGAGGCATTCGTCCTTCTTTGGATCGCCAAGGCCGCGTATACCAGGCTGTACCGAAGGGTGAATTTCAAAGCCGAGCTTTTCGATCGGGGCAACTGCGCCCTGGCCGTTTCTATGACAGGTTATCTCCTCGGCATCGTCATCGCGCTGGGTGGCGCGCTGGGGGGGGCATCAGCCGAGACCGACTGGCTGGCCGATTTGGCGGGAATCGCGTGGCTCGGGTTGATGACGATCGCCATGATGCTGGTGGCCAGCTTCCTGTGCGAGAAGATCCTCCTGCCCAGGTTCGACAACACCAAGGAAGTAGTCGAGGACCAGAACCTGGGTACGGCCTTCGTCGAGGCGGGGGTGCATATCGCCAATGGCCTGATCGTTCTCTCCACACAACAGGGGGAAGGGTCCCTTTGGACGGGGCTCGCCTTCTGGGCCCTGGCGCAGGGGGTGCTGTTGATCGCCGGTCGACTTTACGAGTTTTCCACCGAGCACAGTATTCACGAGGAGCTTGAAAAGGACAACGCCGCGGTGGGTCTTGCCTTTGGCGGCGTCTTGGTGGGCATGGGGAACATCATCAGATTGGCTGTGGCCGGAGACTTCACTACCTGGCAAGACAGCCTGGTCACCTTCGGTCTGTATGTCGTCTTCGGCTTCGTCGTCCTCTTCGTCATCAAAAAGCTCACCGACGTTCTACTGGCCCCGGGCGTCAAGCTGAGCCGCCAGCAGACCGAAGGCACACCCAAGGTGGGTGCGGGGTTGCTCGAGGCCTTCGGATATGTGGGTGGGTCGATGCTGATCATCTGGATTTTCTGAACGACCTGGGGAGAGGATGAGTCAGCCGGAGGGGAGCAGGGAGGGCCATCTCTCTGCGAGGTGCTCATCCCGCATCCCTGTATATCTGAGCCCGCCGAGATAGGTAGAGCCATGCTGCTCTGGCTGCCCCTCATTCGAGCATGGCGTCGTTTCAGCCATCACTCATTCCTGTGGATCGCGCTGCTGTCCGGCCTGTTGATCCTTGTGGGAGCGTCGCTGTTCTCTGTTCTGGAGAATCGCCCAGCTGGAGACAGCCTCTGGTGGGCGGTGGTGACGACAACGACAGTCGGTTATGGCGATTTCTATCCCGTGACTGCTGAGGGCCGGGTGGTGGGGGCCGTCCTCATGGTCCTCGGCATCGGCGTCCTGGGCGGCTTCACCGCAGAGCTGGCCACCTTCTTCATCGAGCTGCGTTCAAAACGGAATAGGGGATTGAAGCGCGTGACACCAAGGGGACACGTACTCATATGTGGCTGGAATGAGACCGGAGAGGATCTGGTGAGGAACATCCTCGCCGATCGCCGCTGCCCTTCCATCGTGATCCTAGCCGATCTGCCGGAGAGACCTCTCGAACTCGACGGCGTCGAGTTCGTTCATGGGGGAGTCGCGGAGACCGGCCTGTCTATGGCCAATGCTCGGCAATCGGAATCGGCCGTTATCCTCGGCAACCAGGAGATCGAGGATGTCGCCGGCAGGGATGCAAAGACCCTGATCGCCGCCCTCACTCTCAAGGAATACAGCCCCGAAACCTATGTCTGCATCCAGCTTTTCGACTCCGCCAGCATCGCTCACGCCGAGGTCTCGAGGGCGGACGAAGTCGTCGTGGTAGGCGCGCTCGCGGGGGGACTGCTGAGTCGTGCGGTGCTCGATCACGGCAGCTCTCGCGCCATCTCGAGCCTGGTGCGGACCGAAGAGCAGTGCGAGATCTACCTGGTGCCCCTGCCGACGGAGTGGTCGGGCCGGCACTTTGCGGAGATGCTGGAGACCGCCAAGAGAGATCACAACCTCCTGCTCGTGGCCGTGGAGTCGGGCGGAGACGGACTGACCCTCAACCCCCCGGCAGACTATGTTTTCGCCGCGGGGGACAGGCTCGCGGTGATCGCGCCCGAACGCCCCGACCTCTGATCGGGGCTGGTGCAGGTTGCCCCTGAGCGAGACGATTTCATTCAGCTCTCGCCGGCCAGCGCCCTGTCCAGCCACGCCAGGTAGCGACTTGATCCGGCGTGAATGGGAATCGCGAGTATCTCCGGTACTTCATACGAGTGGAGCCGGTGGATGGCCTCTTCCACCTGTTTGTAGCGATCCATCCGGGTCTTCGCCCAGCACTGCCACTCCTGCGCACTCACAACCTCACCTTCCCACCAATAGGTGCCGGTCAAGGGCCCGGCGACCTTCGCTGAAGCCGCCAGGCGATCACCAACCAGACCCTCGGCGATCTTTCGCGCCTCCTCGACACTGTCCGTGGAGGTGAGCACCAGCACGTATTTTTTCATGTGATATTCCTCCTGGCTAAGACCCGGAGACGCGATGGCTTGTGCGCTTCGATATGGCTGCGACAGACGCGAGCGCGTCACTATATTCGAGTTGGCTCGACCGATCCCGCTACTTTCCCGGCGGGCTCTCGTTGCTGATCTTACGCGAATGCCGTGCCCGTTGCAGAAAGAACGCCGGCCCTCCGACGCTGAGGTAGGTCAGTGTAGCCACCGCGTGCACCACGGTGGCGCAGGCCATGGCCGTCGCCATCGGAATCTCAAACAGGACATGGAGGGACTCGCCGAAAAAGAAGTGGTAGGTGCCCACGCCACCGGGAGTGGGTATGACCACTCCTATAGAGGATATCGCCATGACGACGACTGCGGAGGATAGGCCGAGCGCGTGCGGCGGCTGCTGGAATCCGAAGGCGAGGTAGGACTCGTAGATAATGACGACGTATCCGGCGTTCAGAAGGATGGAGCTCACGATGATTTCAACATAGGCGGAGGGGGTGGTGAGAGAAGCCAGGCCTTGAACGAACGCCTCCAGCAGCCTACAGACGATGCCACACAGTCGTGTGGAAATGGGGCCGAGGATCTTCTCCACTACGCCGATCGTGCGCTCTCGGTGCCGCGACACCACGATGAGGATAGCGAGAAAGAGGATACAGCCGACCAGACCCCACAGAGTGAGTGTCTCCATCCACGGATATTCGGCCTCGATGGGGCCGGGGAGGATAAGGAGGGACATACCGATAAGAAAGATGAGCCCGGTCATGTCCAGCGTGCGCTCCACCACCACAGTGGCCAGCACAGAGCTGATCTTTGTGCCGCGGGACCAGTTCAGGCTCAATGCGCGCACAGCCTCCCCAGAGCGGGGAACGACGACGTTAGCGGCGTACATTATTGCCAGGGCGATGGAGGCGTCCCACAGGGTTACGTCACTGGCGAATGGGCGCAGGAGGACGCGCCAGCGCCAAGCGCGTAGAGGCACCGTAACCAGCATGGTGAGGACCAGCAGGACCAGCCAGAAAGGCGAAATGCCGGCGATGGCGTCCCAGAGAGAACGTGGCTCGATATCCTCAAAGGCCCAATACAGAAACAGGCCCATGAGGCCAATACTGATGAAGTATCGGAGGATTCGGTTCAGATAGGCCAAAGAAAAGGGGGTAGCGGTCCCGCCGGTAAGCGGTCCGGCCGCCGACCAGGGTTTGAGGGATGAACTATGACAGGAAACCGAGGTAGTGACGCGGGTGCGGCGACCGGGCGGTCAAGCGTAGACCCGGTCTGGGTCAAAGACGCGCTCATCGTCTACCGACCAGGTACCATCAGACGGGTTCCAGTGGCGGTAGAAACAGGAGTAATAGCCCGCGTGGCAGGCGGCCACCTCCTGCACGACGCGGATCTCGAGGGAGTTCCCGTCGCAGTTTACGCGGATTTCCTCCAGCGCCTGAACATGTCCCGAGGTGACTCCTTTGAGGACTACGCGTCCGCGTGAGCGGCTGTAGGTGTGAACGCGGCCCTCGGATATGGTCTTTTCCAGGGCCTCGGCATTCATGTAGCAGAGCACCAACAGCCGTCGCGTCTCCGCGTCGGTGATGACTACCGGTATCAACCCGTCTTCTCCGAAGCGGACCTCCTGGGCAATGCTCATCTGTTGAGCTCCCTCCACTCTCAGGCAGAGATCTTCCCGCGCTTCTGAAGCATGTCGATGATGGCGTTGGCGGCCTCTTCCGGCGTGCTGGAGGCGGTCTTGATCACCAACTCCGGGTTTTCGGGGGACTCGTACGGATCGGAGATGCCGGTAAAGCTGGGGATCTTTCCGGCCCGGGCCTTGGCGTAGAGACCCTTCGGGTCTCGCTGCTCACAAATCTCGACCGGGGTATCGACGAAGACCTCGAGAAACTCGCCGTCCTCCATGAGATCCCTTACGGCGTCGCGGTCGGCCCGGTAGGGGCTGACAAAGCTCGTCAGGGCTACGGCGCCGCAGTCGACAAAGAGCTTCCCAACCTCGCCTATGCGCCGGATGTTCTCCCCCCTGTCATCGGCGGAAAAGCCAAGGTTCTTGTTCAATCCATGCCGGATATTGTCACCGTCCAGCACATAGGCGAGCCTTCCTCTCGCCACCAGCAAGTGCTCCGCTGTGAAGGCGATCGTACTCTTACCTGAACTCGGGAGCCCCGTCAGCCACACCATCACTCCCCGCTGATCGAGCAGGGATTCCCGCTCTTGCCGGCTCACGTGCCCCTCGTGCCACACGATGTTCGTCGCCTTCGTCTGTGTCATCTTCCCTTACGGCCCCCGACTGAAGCTGTATTATTGCGCCAATTGATTGAGAATACAGTAATTTACGGCCTATTCAGGCACCGTCAACCCCAGCCGCTTCGAAGCCGCGATGAGCCACGCCAATATGCGAGAGGGGGAGGTTTACTCGAGGACCTCCTCCTCATCAGGGCCCACGAAGGTACCCGGGTCCTCCCCCAGGCAGATCCTGGTTACCGTTGTCTTGGCCGCAAAGTCGAACACGTGAATGGGAAGCCCGTGGTCCCGCGCGAGAATGATCGATTGCTGATCGACGATGGTCAGATTCTCGCGGATGATGGTGTCGTAGCTCATGCGGCGGTACATCCGCGCCGATGACTGCGTGCGGGGATCGGCCGTAAAGATCCCCCTGACCTGGTTCTTGGCCACCAGAAGGGCCTGAGACCGGGTCTCGATCGCCCTCTGGGCAGCGGCGTAATCCGTAGTCACGTACGGATTGCCTGTTCCCCCCGCGAAGATCACGATGTGGCCTTTTTCCAGATGGTGGATAGCCCGGAGGCGGATGAAGGGCTCCGCCACCGCATTGACGGGAATCGCCGTCATCACCCTCACCTCCACCTCTGAATCCGAGCTGGCCGTCAATACGCCCCGGAGCATGAGGCTGTTGATGATGGTACCCATCATACCGATGTTGTCGGCCTCCGCCCGCTCGATCCCCCATTGAGACGCTACGTTGCCGCGAAAGATGTTGCCACCGCCGATGACGATGGAAATCTCAACCCCTTCACGATGGAGGCGGAGGACCTGGTCGGCTATGTGCTCGAGGGACTCCGGGTCGAAGCCGAAATCCGCGGATCCCGACACGGCCTGCCCGCTGAGTTTGAGCAGGATCCTGCTGTATCTCATACTTTGCATGGCTCCTACAAAGAAAAGGCCGACTCAGAGGAGGCGGCCCGGCTCGACTTCCAGGGCTTGCGGATACCGCTTCACAAGCTCGTCGACTTGGTCGGCGAATGCCCCTACCTGGTCCGCCGCCAGGCCGATGAAATCCTCGCTTGTGGCGAGAATCGCCTCTATCTCCTCTGCTGATAGCGGAATGCGGCTGTCCTCACCCAGGCGACGTGAAAGGTCGTTGTCGACCATCCCTCCCTCCCTCTCTCTCATTTCGAGGGCGACGGCCACGGCGTGTTCCTTTATCGCCTCGTGCGCCTGTTCGCGCCCGGCTCCACGTCGTACTGATTCCATCAGTAGAGTGGTGGTAGCCAGGAAGGGCATGTAGCGCTCGAGCTCCCTCTTCAGGACCGCCTGGTATACCCCCATCTCTTCCAGCACGTGGAGCATGGTCTCGACCATGCCGTCAAAGGCGAAGAAGCTGTCGGGTAGGGCAACGCGGCGCACTACCGAGCAGGAGACATCGCCCTCGAACCACTGGTCGCCAACCAGCCCGGAGAGCATATGGACATATCCGCCGAGGACGACCAGGAGGCCGTTGATCCGCTCGGTGCTTCTGGTGTTCATCTTGTGAGGCATGGCCGAGGAGCCGACCTGTCCCGGCGCAAAGCCCTCCGTCGCCGCTTCTGAGCCCGCCATCAGTCTCAGGGTGCGGGCGCAGTTGGCGATCCCGCCGCCGAGTTGGTACAGACAACTGACGACTTCGAAGTCCAGGCTGCGCGGGTAGATCTGCCCCACGGCGTTGATGCGGTGCCGGAAACCAAGGTGGGCGAGCACGCTGTCCTGCAGGGCGCCCAGCGCCTCGGCGTCTCCGTCGAAGAGGGTGAGTTGGTCGAGGCCGGTACCGACGGCTCCCTGCAGTCCACGGAGGGGGTAGGAGTCGATCGTTCGCTCCAGCCGTCGAAAGGAGATCAGCATCTCCTCGCCGAACATGGCCAGCCGCTTGCCCATGGTCGTGGGCTGCGCCGCGGCGTGGTGCGTCCTGCCCACCACAACGAGGTCCCGCCACTCCTGTGCTCGACCGCTCATGCGGAGCAGAAGCTGGACGTACTTGGGAGCGAGGCTGCGCAGCGATCGAAGAATCTGGTACTGTTCCACATTGTCGGTGAGGTCGCGGCTCGTCATCCCCTTGTGAATGTGTTCGTGCCCGGCCAGACTGCAGAATTCCTCGATGCGGGCCTTCACATCGTGCCTGGTGAGAGCCTCGCGCCGACGGATCGAATCCAGATCGATACAGTCCCTGACCTTTTCATACGCCGTAATCGCCTCAGCCGGAATGTCCAGTCCCAGCTCCCGCTGGGCCTT
>PBRM01000068.1 GCA_002725915.1 Gemmatimonadota bacterium | reverse complement strand
CGCAGGGAACCGTCGGTTTCCTGCGGCTTTCCATAATAGAAGGACGGTAGGGACCAGTGGGGGGACACGCCACTAGAAGGAGGGTGGGGACCAGTGGGGGGACACGCCCAGCTTCGACCAGGTCGTTCGCGGGTTCGCGATGGCAGTATCTCTTTGGATTGATCGTATATTCTGGATAGTCTTCAGATTTGAATGTCTCAGCGTCGACGGATGTGCTCCTGTAAGGAGGTGACTGAATGATGTTTTCCATGTGGGATTTCGCGATACTCGTTCCCTGCATCATCATGGCGCTGTACGCGCAGGGTCGGGTGCGCAAAGCGTATTCCAAGTTCAGTCAGGTCGCCTCCGCCGCCGGCATCAGCGGTGCCGAGACGGCGCGCCGCCTGCTCAGGGAGAACGGGATTCTGGATGTCGCTGTTGAGGAGGTTGGTGGCACTCTGACCGACCACTACGATCCACGGGACAAGGTGGTGAGGTTGTCCTCCGGAATCTACAGGGGCAGCCATCTGGCCGGATTGGCAGTGGCCGCACACGAAGTGGGACACGCCACCCAGCACGCCAACGGGTATTTTCCACTGAATCTGCGCCACTCGTTTCTTCCCGTGGCCAACTTGGGGTCCAAGGCGGCGTTTCCCCTCTTCCTGATCGGGTTCTTTTTCCAGTCACCCGGAATGATGGACATCGGCATCGCCTTCTACGCCGCTGTCGTCGCCTTTCAGGTGATCACCCTCCCGGTGGAATTCAACGCCAGCTCTCGGGCCATGGATCAACTGGTGGACGGCCGCTATCTCGCGCCCCAGGAGGGCGTGCTGGCGCGCAAGGTCCTCAATGCGGCCGCACTCACGTACGTGGCCGCCACGGCGACCGCTCTCATGCACCTCGTGAGGCTATTGATTCTGCGGGGATCTAACGACTGATGACCGGCGCTCTTCGCTGATTCACCGAGTGTGTTCGGTGGCCTGCGCCGGGGGGATGCGGGCCCTGTGTGGCCTGCGCCGGGGGTTGCGGGACTCCGTCGCTATGGTGATTCGGCGGCGTAGTCGGCCACTCTGACGGGCTGTCGGCGGGCGCCCCAGGTGCCGGGGGGGCCATCGAAGTGGCCGTGGCAGGCGCTGCCGCAGTGCCGGCAGCGGCCGTCTTCGGTGAGGTTCCACTCGGTCAGCACGTACCAGTCGCGGCCGATGAGCCGTTCGCCGCAATTGCTGCAGTAGGTGCTGCCTCCCCCCTCGTCGTGGACGTTGCCGGTGTAGGGGTAGTGGACGCCGGCGTCCAGGGCGATGCGGCGAGCACGGGTCAAGGTGGCGGGCGGTGTGGGTGGCGTGTCCAGCATTTTCCAGTCCGGGTGGAAGGCGGTGAAATGCATGGGCACGTGGGGGCCCAGGTGTTCGACTACCCACCGGGTCATTCGGCGCAACTCCTCGTCGGAATCGTTCTGCCCGGGGATGAGAAGCGTGGTGATTTCCAGCCAAACGTCGGTTTCGCGGGCGACGTACTCGAGCGTGCCGAGGACGGCGGTCAGGCTGCCGCCGCACACCTGGCGGTAGAAGTGCTCGGTGAAGCCCTTCAGGTCGATATTTGCGGCGTCGACATACCGGTAGAACTCCCGGCGCGGCCCGGCACAGATCTCTCCGGCGGTAACAGCCACCGATTTTACGCCCAGCTGCCGGCAGGCGTTGGCCACGTCGACGGCGTATTCCAAGAAAATGACGGGGTCGTTGTAGGTGAAGGCGACGCTGCGACACCCCAGATCGCGAGCGGCGCGGGCAATCTGTTCGGGGCTTGCCCGATCGGCCAGGGTGTCGGTGTCGCGGGACTTGCTGATATCCCAGTTCTGGCAGAATCGGCAGGTGAGGTTGCAGCCAGCCGTGCCAAAGGAAAGGATGGGCGAACCGGGCAGGAAGTGATTGAGGGGTTTCTTTTCGACCGGGTCGACGCAAAAACCGCTGGATCGACCGTAGGTGGTCAAGACGATGCTGTCGCTTTCGCGGGCGCGGACGAAACACAGTCCCCGCTGGCCTTCCCGGAGTCGGCAGAAGCGGGGGCAGAGATCGCACTGGATGCGCCCGTCGTCCAGCAAATGCCAGTAACGGCCAGGTACGGATTCAGTGTCCATGTCGGCTGACCTGGTTCGCGGCTGAGACTCGGGCGAACTGACATATGAAGAGTGGCAGTCCGTTACCGCTGGACTTCCACCTTGCCGCACTGGTAAGAAAGTGAGCCAGGCGCCCGGCCTTGAGGAATTACCTTTGAGCGAGCACGCCCTGCTGGTGGTGAGAGCGCGCTGATGGTGTACTGATTATACTTAGTGGACAGTCATGCCGCCATCATCGGAGGTGAGCAGAGCCGTGCAGGATGTAAGGGATCCTGCGGTCGCGGGCAGTTTCTACCCATCCGATCCTCAAGAATTGCGCGCCGCCGTTCGAGGGTATCTGGCGGCGGCTGAAGAGGCCGGGCCGCCCCTGCCCGAGCCATCGCCTGCCGGCGGTGCCAGGTCCTATCCCGAGGCCATCATCGCTCCACATGCCGGATATCAGTATTCCGGCCCGGTGGCGGCAGCAGCCTACGTCCTCCTGCGGCCCGGCAGGGATCGGATTCGTCGAGTTGCCCTACTGGGTCCGACCCACCGGGTGCCCGTCAGGGGAATGGCGCTTCCGCAGTCCGATGCATTCGCCACCCCCTTGGGGACGATAGCGCTGGATCAGGCGGCGTGCGACGAGTTGGTGGCTCTGAGGTCGGTGGAAATCCTGGATGCCGCCCACCTCTTCGAACACTCTCTGGAGGTCCATCTCCCGTTCCTGCAGGAAGTTCTGGGCGAGTTCTCTATCGTACCTCTTCTGGTCGGCGCGGTCACCGCCGCAGAGGCGAGCGAGGTCATCCGGTTGCTGTGGGGCGGTCCCGAAAGTCTCATCGTCATCAGCTCGGACCTCAGCCACTTCCACGACTACGACACCGCCCAGCAGCTGGACGGGGAAACGTCCCGGGCCATCGAGAGTCTGAAATTCGAGGAGATCGCAAAGCAGGGCGCATGTGGGCGCACTCCCATTCAGGGCCTGCTCATGGAGGCGAGCCGGCGCGGCGTCCACGCGCGCACGGTGGACCAACGCAACTCGGGAGATACTGCCGGCAATCGGCAAGAGGTAGTGGGATACGGATCGTATGTCTTTGACAAGTGAGAGGGGAGAGCCGCTCGGTTCTGATTTGAGATCGGTTCTCCTGAACACGGCCCGCGCCTCCATCGGGTGCGGCGTGGAGAGCGGTAGCGCCCTGGGGGTCTCCACAGAGGAATACGAGATCGAGTTGAGGCAGGTCCGTGCCTCCTTCGTGACATTGCGATTAGAGGAGACGCTGCGGGGTTGCATGGGGACCTCTCACCCGGTGCGAGCGCTGGTGGAAGACGTGGCGCACAACGCCTACTCGGCCGCATTCCTGGATCCCCGGTTTTCCCCCCTGACGGCCGATGAGCTGCCGCGCCTCGCTATCCACATCTCGGTACTGAGTCCCCTGGAGCGGCTCTCGTGCCCGTCCGAGGCCGATCTGCTGGCGCTCGTCCGCCCCGGCTTGGACGGGCTGCTTCTGCGAGAGGGAAGTCGCAGGGGGACGCTGCTGCCATCGGTCTGGGAGACGCTGGCGGAGCCACACGTTTTCCTCCGGGAGCTGAAGGTCAAGGCCGGCTTCCGGGGCGACTACTGGTCCGAGAACATCGAAGTGTTTAGATACACTACCGAGTCGTTTTCCTGACTCCCCCTCCCCTGTGAGTCGTCAAAGCGAACACTCGGACATGCTCCTATCCTCACGGGGGGCGACTGTAACGGGTAGCCGGGGCGCGAGTCCCACCGCGATGCCGCCGATCCGTCCTCTCCAGCATCCGCGGGGCACCGAGAAATCCGGGCGCTGCTGCGCCAAGATAAGCACGCCGATCGAAAGGAGGGAGCAATGCCGCTCCTGATGTCGCTTGTGATCCTGGCCGTGGCCGGGACCGGCAGTTGGGCAGATGTGTCCTTCGTTGAACAGATCGTCAATTCCGGATTTGGACCGAAAAAGACGGGTGCGCGGAAGACGACCAATCGCGTCTACATCAAAGGTCACCGCCAGCGGGTGCGCAGCGAGATTGAAGCCGGTAAAGCGGAGGCCCGCGCACTGAAAAAGCAGGGCGTGCCGCTGACAGGCAGCACTATCCTGCAGCTGGATCAGGCCAGCCTCTATAGCTACGACCATGCGCGTCAGGCCTTCACCCACCAACCGTTGCCCCCCGCCAGCATAGCGGCGCCGAGTGCGGCGAAGAAGGTGGCAACGGATCCCAACAGGGAGGTGACATTCGAGAGCAAAGAGCTGGCCGAAACCAAGAGCATAGGGGGCATCGTGTGCCACAAGGTAGCCGTCCAGATGCGGGTCCGACATATGACACCGGGAACCGAGAAAGTGCGCCGCCAGAACCGCTATCTCTACCAGGCGTGGGTGGCGACGGAGTTTCCGGGTTATGAGGAGATCGAGCGCTTCCGGCGGCTGCAGGAACAGAAGACATCCCACCCGTCCCTCATTGGTGGCGGCTTGGCGCAGATCGAGAACACCGCGGACGACTACGGTGACATCTCGGAAGAGATTGAGGCCCTGAAGGGTTTCCCCATGCATTCAATTCTCAAGGTGTACACCAAGTCGGGTAAGAAGAAAGAGCGGCAGATGTTCCAGCTGTCCCGCAAGGTGACCTCCCTGTCTTATGCGGCCCTGCCCGATACGCTCTTCGAGGCCGCCAGTGGAGGCGCTCCTGATCCAGTTCGTGGGGATAATCCACAAAGTCTCCGCCGAAGGTAGCGACGGCCGTGGGTCGAATGTCGAAGTACGCTGCCGCCATCGCCGCGACGGTTCTCGCGGCGCTGCTGATCACGCCACTGGGAACCTGGCTTGCCGGCGCGATCCTGTCCCGGATGCTGGCGGCTGACGACTGGCACATCGACCTGGGCTCGAGCCGAGGAGCGCTGCTGGGAAGACCCACCTTCGGTGAGGTGCGCCTTCGGCACCCGCCGAGCGGGATGACGATCGAGGCGCCTCGGCTGGCGCTCTCGCTTTGGGACTACGAGGTCGAAGTTGCAGCTCCGCAGGTCGAGCTCCGGCTGATCGCAGGGCAGGAGGAAGACAGCTCGGCGATTCCCCCGGGCGAGGCTGGAGCCGAGGTTGACTTCTGGGAGGCAGCGGGCGAGATGACGCTGCCCGTCGGCCTGTTGCCGAATATCTCCATTGCCGACGGGCACTTCCAGCTCCGGCCCGACTCGGACAGTCTGCACGTCGAGCTCGCGGACGTGGCGGTCAGCTACGCGCGAGGCGCCTCCTCGGAATCTCCACCTTCGGGTCTGCTGACGTTGGCGGCTACCCTATCCGCCATCCGGCACCTGGGGACGGATCTCGGCACGGGCAATGTCAGAGGCTCGCTCGCCGTATTCGAACGAGCTCTGGATCTGAACGACCTCTCCATCGATTTGAAAGCGCAGGTCCTGGGCGGGACAGTGACCAGCCGCGGGCGGCTCGAGCTTTCGTCCGAACTGCCCCTCAGCCTCGAGTCCACCATCCGTCCGAAGGCAGAGGAGGGCTCGGGTTTCAGCGTTGGAGACAGCGTGCGAGTCCGGGTCGACGGGAGTCTCAATCCGCTGCGTATGCAGCTGGCGGTGGAAGGAGCCATGAGGGTGGGCGTGGGTGAGGGAGGCCCGGTGAATGTCACTCTCCGGGGACGGGTTGAGGAGGAGGTCGTCGTCGTGGACTCCGCCCTGGTGATGGCCGCGGGAGGGGAGGTCAGCCTGAGCGGATCGTACCGCGCCGGGGAGGACAGCCTGAACGCTGCGGCGAGATTCCGCGCTCTAGCTCTCGACAGCCTAGTGGCGGTGGAAGGGAGCGGCCTGCTGGAGGGAGAGCTGCAGCTGGCGGGCCGGCCCCTTAGCGGGCAGCTGGCCGCCGAGCTCGAAGCGCAGGTACGGGAGGTGCGGGCGTTCACCGACAGGCCGCTGGATATTCGCCTGCAGGGTCAACTGCGAGCGGATCACATGGTGCAGCTCGCGGTGTACTCCCCTCTGGGGAATGCGACGGCGGAAGGATGGCTCGACGTGCGGCAGGCCTCGTACGACCTGGTCGTGCGGGGACACCTGCTACCCGGCGCAGCCCTGGGAAAGGCGGCTGACCAGATACAGCTCGAGGGCCGTGTCCGCCCAGACTCCGTGGCGCTGCGTCTGAAGATGGCGCGCCTGTCCGATGAATTCGGTCCTGTTGAAGCAGATGCGCGCCTGCTGCAGGGGCAGTTCCTGGAGGTCGATCTGACTCTGGAGGAAAACCAGGTGATCGCCCACCTGGAAGCTGATCTCGAGGCAGGTCGAGTGGACACCCTGGAGGCGGCGGGGTCCCTGCGGTTGGAGCGCTTCCATCCCGATATGGGCGGTGTGGTGCAGGTCCGCCTGGGAGCTGCCGGTTCGCTTCCGGTGCGGCGAGTTGCCGCCACCGCGCAGCTCTCGCTGGAGGGGTTGTCCTACGGAGGCTGGTGGAGCGGACCCATGTCGGCGGCTATCGAGTACCGGCATGGCGGCATTGGCGCGGAGATCGGCGGATCCGGCCTGACGGCGGAGGCGCGGCTGGATTCGGCGGGCGGGTTCAGCGGTCGAATGCAGCTCGACAGAGCGCGGTTTCGCTCGCCGGCAGAGGGAGAGCGGGGACTCAACGCAGACTCGCTGGGCACCGGTGACTTCGCGGTTCTCTCCGGCGAGGCGACCTGGCGGGGAGAGGCTGGTCGACCAGAGGAGCTGACGCTGGATGTGGCCCTCGAGGAATTCGAGGCGAGGCTTTCCGGTCTGGCCTTTCTGGCGCGGGGAACGCAGCGGCTTCACCACAGCCGACAGCGGACGACGCTGGACTCCATTCGCCTGCTCACGCCCACCGGGTTGCTGCGCATCGGGGGAACGTTCCATCAGGACAGCCTGGCGCTGACGGCGAGGATCGACTCTGCCGCTCTGACGCCGCTGGTCGCCAGTCTGGCTGGCTCCGGAGAAGCGGCCGTGACCATCGGGGGCACGAAGGAACATCCCAGGATCCAAGGACGTCTCGACCTGCGCGAGGTCGTTTTGTCCAACCGACCCATCGGCGATGTCGGCGTGCATCTGCTGCTGGCCGACAGCCTGCAGTGGACGGTCTCCGTCGATCAGAAGCGGCTGCGCCCGGTTGCATCTCCTGGGATGCTGCCTCCAGAGACGACGGACTTTCCCGAGATAGCGCGGCACCGGGACGCCTCACCACCGGCAGGCGCGGCAGACTCTCACCGGCGGTTGCCTCGTGGAGATGTCTCTAACCCGGCAGAGCCGGCGCTTCACCTCTCTTTGACGGCACCCGCCGCAGCGCTGCTGGCGGATTCGGACGATGCCGCCAGCGGCGAGGCGCGGCTGGAACTTCGCGCCCGCGATCTGCAGCTTGCCGCCTTATTCAGCCACGTGCTCGAGGATTCGACGGAGGGGATGCTGGGATTCGAGGGGGCGCTCTCCCTGCCCGCCGGCAAGCTGTTGAGCGGCGCCAGCTGGACCGACCTGAGCGGCTCGGTCTCCTTTCACCAGCTCCAGCTGGGGCGGAGAAACCTGCGTCTGAGCCTGGATTCGGAGAATGCCCGACTTCACCTGGCCCCCGACGGCAGCCGTGGTCTCGAGCTGCGTGGGTTCGAGTTTCCCGTAGAGATGTATCGGCGGGAAGATGAGAGCTTCGGAGCGGGTGGACATCTCTCGATCGAGGCGGAAGCGGACGGGGTGGGGAATTTTCAGGTTACGGCCAGACTGGAGGAGGTAGACATCCAGGCTGTGGGGGAAATGCTCCCCCGGGACACGCAGCTGCCGCTGGGCAAAGCCAGCGCCGGTGTCGCGTTTGCCGACTCGACGGGAAAGGCCTCTCTGGAGGCGACGGTGTCGGCCTCGCTCGATGAGTTGGGCGAAGTCACTGGCCGCATTGGCGCTAACGACGAGCGGGGGACGGTCGAGCTGGAGTGGTACACGCCGGTGCAGGATCTGATCACCGTGGGAGGGAGCGTCCCCTGGGACCTGGCGGAGGGGCGCGTCGACTGGCATCTGGGCAACCTGACGGCGCGCTCCGAAGGCGTCAACCTCTTCGTCTTTCTAGATCAGTTTCCTCAGCTGCAGAGCATCGACGGGTTCGTGAAGTTCGATCTGGAAGTCGATGAGGTAATGGGCACGCCCGTGGTCGGCGGTCGGATTGATGCCGAAGAGCTCGAGCTGGCGGTGCTGGACGTGAAACCGGGCTTCATCTTTCCAGAGGGCCACATCCTCTTCGACGGCCGCCAGGCGCAGCTGGGCCCGGTTGTCGGCCGACCGACCTCGGGAGGTGGTGAGATTACGCTCGAAGGCTTCGCTCACCTCGATTCCCTGTCGGCGTTGGATTACCGGATAGAGCTGACCGCGAAGGATGTGCCCTATAACTACGACGACGTATTCGAGGTCTCGGAGATCGACGTCGACCTGACCTGCAGTCGCACCGACGCGGGATCGCTGCTGGAAGGCGACATCCGCCTGAGCGGTGGGGTGGCTGAAACGGCGCTGGTGGATCTGAACGCCCCGCCCGCGCCGCCGCCGCCTCCGGCGGTGCGTTCCCCTTTCCTGGAGGCGACGGAACTGAACGTCTTCATCGACCTGCGAGATCTGGGGGTGAAGAACGAGCTGACCGACCTGAAGACCGAGGGCAGCGCCAGGGTCTACGGCACCTTCTACAAACCGAGGTTCCAGGGGGAGCTCCGAGTGCCGGAGGGAAAAGTCATCGCCCTCAACCGAGAGTTCACCTTCACGAAGGGCCGTATCGTTCTCGACCAGCTCGTGCCCACCTACTCCCTGGTGGACCTGGCGTACGACCCCATGCTGCTGGATCCGCAAGTGGAGCTGGAGGCGGTCACCGCAGTAACGGACATCGACCGGGACGAGGAGCACGAGGTCACCATGGAGATTCGCGGGCCGGCCAGGGAGGCGGCGCCGCGATTCAGCGCTCCTGGGTTGGGTGATTCGGATGTGATTCGCTTGCTGGCTTTCGGGTCGATTAAACCCACTGAGTACAGCAGTAGCCTCTACACTGCGGCGGGTCAGCTGCTGTTGAGCCGNCAGGTGCATCGCGTCGGGCTGGACGAATTCCAGATCCTGCCCTCAGGTACCGCGCTGGGAAGCGTGGGTAAGAGGACGGTGCGAATGGGCAAGTTCTTCGCCTTTCCCATTCCCGTGTGGGTGCGGTATGAAGCGACCACGCGGGAGCCTTCTTTGGGGGAATTCCAGCTGCAGTACAAGCTGAAGCGCTTCCTCACCGTCAATGCCAACGCCCATTCCGAGTACAATCTCTACGGCGTCGGAATCGGCATCAGGAAGGACTTCTGATGTTCTGCGCNCGGCGCTGGTNCGNGCNCTGGTTTGTCACCTGGCTCTTGTTACCCGCGGTGGTCGGCGGGGACGACGGCATGCAGTCCGTCTCCTTCAGAGAGATCAAGGACGATGCCGTGAAGGTGAAGGCGATTCGCTTCCAGCACGTNAGCGACAAGCCCTTTAAGAACAGCAAGCTGCGCGCNGCGATGAAGACCTTCGAGGGNAAGAAATTCCTACGACGCTTCTTCCGCTCTGACCTGAACAAGCTGAAGAACCTCTACCGGGGACAGGGGTACATNGACGTCGACATCGTGCGCAGAAGTTTTCAGTTGGATGGCGAGGNGCGGCTGCACATTCACCTCAAGATCGACAGCGGNCCACAGTGGNNGGTGGCGGATGTCGCCCTGGAGATCGCCGGAGCTGNGNTGGACACGACCGCGCTGCGAAAAANAGTGAAGGTCGANACNGGTACGGCCTTCCTGTACGGTGAGGTCCTGGCCGACGAGCGAGACCTGCTCGCTTACCTCAATAACAAGGGGTTNGCTCACGCGCGGGTGCAGAACCAACTCGAGCTGGACTCCGGTCGACGAACGGCGNAGGTCGTGTACGAGATCGATCCGGGGCGTCGTATGTACTTNGGTGAGGTGCGNGTCATAGACAGGCGCAGCCTCTCCACCGAAGGACTGCGGACGAGGCCGCAGCTGGTCAGGCTCCATCTCACCTTCGGGAAGGGGCAGCTGTTCGATCCGGAGGAGCTGAGGCGCTCGCGCAACAACCTGGCACGCACCGACCTCTTCAGCTCGGTGATGCTGGGNTTGCCCGNGCCNGCCGTCGNAGCCGACAGCCTGCAACCGGTGGAGGTGCTCCTGCAGGAGAAGAAATACATTCACCTGGAGGCCAACGCCTTTCTCAACAACACGGAGCCAGGACTGTCCGCCAACGTGCAACACGCCAACTGGCTGGGTCGGGGGATGCGGCTGGGAATGGACGCCAGCCTCGGAAGGCCGCTGCAGGGATCGACGGTGTACATCACCGAGCGCAACATCCTGCGAAGCGGCGCCGATCTGACGCTGTCGGCAGGAGTCACCGACGAATGGGGGAGAACCGAAGTGACAGCCGACCCNACCGATGCGGGTCAGTTCGACCTGCTGACGACAAACGACTCGGNACTGGGTGATCTGCTGCTGGNATTCGGTGAAGACGCCGCCAATGAATACATCCGCGCTTCCGTGCTCAGTTACCGCTCCATCGAAAGACTGTGGCAGTTCAACGGCACGGTCGCGAAGAGCTGGGAGACTGGCCGCGCCACCTACGGGACCCACTTTGCCCTGACCTGGGTGGATTCGAGAACCCGGCCAGCCGAGATCGGCGGGAGCATCGNATATGGGCCGGGCCAGGACGGGGTGGATGCAGNTNCNGACGACGGTGGNTTTGACGACGGTGGNTTTGACGACGGTGGNTTTGACGACGGTGGGTTTGACGACGGTGGG
>PBRM01000067.1 GCA_002725915.1 Gemmatimonadota bacterium | reverse complement strand
AGGCGGTCGGCGGCAGCGGCGCGGGGCAGACTGCGCGTATTGGTCAGCACAAATATGGACGGATCGTCGTCGAGCAGCGCCCCTTTTAATAGCTCGCCATCCCACGTCAGCAATTCGCTGAGATCGCCGACGGTCTGGCCGCCGGTGGGGTCGTCGTCGAGCACCACGAGTTTGCGTCCGCTCGCGCGCACCTGAGCGCGCACCTGAGCACCGAGATCGTCGGGCCACGCGGGCGGTAGGGCTGCATCAAAGGCGTCGCGTGCAAGTGGTTGGTCTTCGGCGAAATGCATGGCGTGGTACCCCGCGTCGGTGGGTTTTTATCCTTTGTATACGGCAAATGCTTACAGTCACTCCTAGAAGGCATCAATCTACGAAAAGCACGACGAATCCACCAACGAAAGCGGTAGAGATATTGCAATGCTGATTCGGGCAATAAGCACGCACATGCCGAATCCGTTTATTGGATAGTGAGCAAATGGCTACTGGACAGTTTGGACTGCGGTAGAGGGCGGGTAGCAGGAATACCACCGCCGCGCGGCCGCCCAGTGCTAAACCACCCCAAATATAGGGGATCAGCTTGGCGTGTCCCGCGCTGCGCGAATCGTCGAAAACCAGCATCCAGACCAGTAGGGCCAGGCGTTTTGCGGGTGTTTGGAAAACTTTGGGGGCCTCGCATGGCTTTCTCCTCCCCGACCGCCGATTGCACCGCGCCATCGCCGCCTAGTGGTTTGGCAGCCTGCGCACATAGGCGGGACGTCTGGAAAATACGACCTGCGTGAGGGCAGAAATGGGGCGATCAAGCGCGGCAATGAGCGGCTGTTATTTTACTCATCACGCGGTTTAGCTCCCCTTGTAAATCTTCCATTTGCAAGGGCCTGATGAGGTCGTGTACTTAGCGGGACCCCTCGACGAGACACCGGCTCATTTCGCCCGTATTGAGAATTACGGAAAACCAGATGGCGAGGCCTCCATCGGGACTGGCTGGCGGCTTTGCGAGCTACTATATTCCGATCCATATCTAAGCTGTGGATCGGCCAACCTGGAGAACGCATATGACCCCTGCCCTGCGGATCAAGGACGTCGAGCGCATTACCCTGCGCGTGCCCTTTACAAAACGCGTGCGCCGCTGGAACGCGCTATTAGTGTGGCAGTGGCAGATCGTCGAGATCATCCGCGTCACCACCGACGAGGGGACGGTCGGATACGGGGAGACCTTGCCGCACTACACATGGGGGCGGGTCAGCGACGAGGCTCTGGAGCGGGTCAAGGGAAGAAACCCAGCGGAGCTGATCGGTGACACCAGTTTTGGTGCCGGCTTGGAGATGGCGATCTACGATGTGGTGGGCAAGGCGCTGGGCGTGCCTGTCTATCACCTGCTCAATCTGCCAAAAGTGCGTGACTGGTGTCCCATCGCCTGGTGGAATACGAAGATGAGTCCCGAAGATCTGGCCTCCGAGGCCCAGGAAGCCGTCGCTGCCGGCTACATCTTCCACAAGTTCAAGACACGCCCTTGGTTCGATGTGTACGAGCAGGTCGAGGCAATCAGTGCCGTGACCCCCGAGCACTATCGACTCGATCTCGATTGGAATGGCATGCTCATGAATGTGGGCACGGCGACGCCCGTCATGCAGCGTCTCGATAAGTACGAACGCGTGTCCATCTACGAGGGACCGATCAATCAGTCCGATGTGGAAGGCATGCGCGAGCTGCGACGCAATGTGCAGAAGCCCATCGCCATCCACTTTGGTGCGCCCCCCTTCCCGACGGCGATGAAAGAGGCGGTGTGTGATGGCTTCGTCATCGGTGGCGGGGTGTCGACGGTGCTAGAGCAGGGTCAACTGGCCGGTGCCTTCGAGCACCCCTTCTGGCTGCAGATGGTCGGTGTCGGGTTGGTGACAGCCCTGTCTGCGCATCTGGGTGCGGTGCTGCCCTTCGCCCAGTGGCCGACGATCACCTGCATGAACAACTACACCGACGATCTGCTCACCAAACCGCTGACGATCAAGGGGGGATATCTGCAGGTGCCCGAGGGCCCGGGTCTTGGTGTCGAAGTGAACGAGGAGACTCTGGTCAAATACAAGATGGAGCCGCCCTACGAATTGTCCCATCCGCGCCACATCCTTTCCGTCGTGTGGCCCGGTGGTCGCGTGGTTCGTTTTGCCAACATGCGCGATCACGTGTGGCCCCATTTCCGTCAGCGTGGCAACGACCCTGCTCAGGAACCTGGTGCGACACTCGAGGTCTGGGACGACGACGGCTCGAAGGAGTGGGCAGATCTCTACGAGCGGTTGCAGAAGGGACCGATGCGTGAGCAGCGATCCTGAGCCAATCGGTCACGGCAAGAGCTGCATATTCCTAGCCATCGAGTTGCGAGCGCACCGCGCGCNCACTGCGTCAGCCCAGGCCTGTTTGCCCTGAGCCACTCCTCAAGATTTGCGAGCAAGGTCAGCCAGGTCNCGAAGNAGGGGGCGCCGGACTCGCAACCCGTCGTCCCGGACTCGAAGATGCGGCTCGAACAGGCGTTGAGCGCCCTGGAGTAAACGAGGAATCATCATGTGATTTAAGATACTGTCAATATTAGACTTATCGAGACAATCACAGACGAAAAGGAAATCGACCAAACGCGCTCTCGACCAAAAACTCCGTCTCGCTCCGATCCTGGCCGTCGCTCGCACGGCTACCTCCACCGCTAGAAAAAAGACATACAAGGCATCTCCGATTCAGGACCAAACGAATATCTCGTCCACCTCCGGAGACATGCCCACGAAAACTGCCAGTACGACTCGGGTGCGGTCTCTGGCTGTCTGAGGGAGTTTGTGGATATTTTCCGTATAGAAGAAATACAGGTCCCCTGGATTCAGTTCGATCTGCACTCGCGGCAAGTTCTGTGCCTTGGCGTAAGCCTCGAACTCGCCGCGCTCAACCACCGCGGCCAATTTTCCCTCGCTCTTGGCGCGATAGATGATTGAGTCGCTGCCGATGGTGCCTTTCTGCACGCACAAGATCCCGGCGAATTGGTGAGCGAAGCGCGAAACGGCGTACTCGGACTTAGCGCGCCGACGGGCCGAATCGATGTGCGCCTTATGGCCTTCCTGGCCGTGATAGATCCGAAAGATCGCTGGCCCGTACCGGCGACCATCTACCTCCTCGGCGGTCTTGACCGTCTTGCCCTCCGCCAATTGGGCAAGATTGCGATAGATGGTCTGCACCGGATCGGCGAGGCCAGCGAAGAGGCGCGGAAAGAGCGCATGGGTGCGGTCAGCGTGGGCGAAAAACTCGTCTCGATCCGCTCCCATGCGCCCGAGGCTGGTGCCGAGATCTAGGTAAGGGCCACCACTGAGTTGTGACTCCCGGGCCACGGTATCTCGGCTGAAATAGCCGCGCTCCGTGAAGCGCGCCATGAGGTCGGTGCAATCGCCGGACGAATAGGCGCCGCGCAGTACAAATGCCGGCACCGTGCCGTTCGCCAAGGCCATTAGGGGCTGCGGAAATTGCCGGCTGATGCTCTCTGCGTCCGCTTCCAGCGGTTGCCATGCGTGTCCTATCGGCTCGTGCGCGTTCATAGCAATATGATCTGACAGCTCTCCACCGCTGGTTGACAGGTCACCCTTCGTCAGGCCAGTGAGTCACCCGAGATGAACGGAGGAATCAGGATTTCGCGGATGGATATGGTACGGAACTATGAGAATAGCCACAAATGGCAGGACGGCAAGCACACGGTCCCTCCCTCATCACCGCCCTGGGCCCTTCTGGTGCTCACCGAAGCAGTGAAGGCCGGCCTTCTTCGCTTTTCCAGAGAAGGGCTGTCTTTCTTACTGCTAAAGCAATGCTGCTGCATTTCTTCGCTGCTTTTCAGATTGTCAGTAACAATGTCCTGTTCGATCCATGTACGCATCTCGCCTGCGTGATGAAAACCATAAAACTCATCGAAGTCGCGAAATGGGGCCTTCGAACAGCGTGATCCTATCGGTGAAGCCCTGAAGTCTAGTGCGCCAGGCATAGCGTCCGCTTAGCAAGCCGTACCGGATTGGGGTGCGCCCTGCTGACGCACTGTGAGCTTCGGTGAAACGCACCCTTCACGAGCAATGCGGTCAATTCCGGGTGTAGGGATACCACCGTCTATGTTGTAACTCTTGGCATCTCCATAACCTCTGGCCATCTGCCAAATATATACACGGACCCCCTGCAGCCCTGGCCGCCGCGCCTCGGGACTGACTGCCATTTCAGGAGCCAGAACTCCATGGGGCCCGCTTGACTGACCGGTGTTACTTCCCCTTTATCTGTTCTCGTATGCGTTGGTCAGTTCCTTGCGTGAGAAGCCCGAGATCTCAATGAATACCGAAGACGAAGAAGTAGTCGCGATGGCTCGCGCCGACGGCATCGCCATTCTGACCGACTTGTTCGACACGGACGAGCTAACGGAAATCCGCCGCCAATTCGACCAGGCCTACCTCGACACCGGCAAGGGGCCGGGCGAGCCGGGCAGGCGCGATAGCATCTCCGGTGAAGCTCTGCTTCGCTACCCGGCCCTCGCCAATCTCTTCATCCATCCGCGCATTCTCGGCATCGTCTCCGCCATCCTCAGCGCGAAAAACCCCTGGCTCTGGCAGCTGAAAACCAACCGCTACACCCCCGAACATCCCGGCGTCGGAAAACACACCGATGGCTTCCCGGGTGAAATATCACCGCCCTTCACGCGCCAGGCGATGGCCGTATTCCTCGATGATATCTCCGTCAGTTCGGGCGCTCTCACCTACGTCCCCGGCACCCATACGCTCCACTACGAAGACCCCTCCGACTCATCGCGCCAGGCGCCCTCCAAAGAGGATATCGGCGTCGGCAACTACATCCCGGCCGAACTCAAAGCCGGCAGCGTGCTCTTCCGCGTCCCCGAAGTCTGGCACGCCGTCATCCCCATTCACCATCTCCGCCGCTACGTCACCGGCTCGTACGCGACCCGCGGCAGGGGGAGCCAGGTGATGGCAGATAAGATCAAAGGCGTCAGCGAAAAAAGGGCGCAGGTCCCTGCAGCGGAAATCCCCGCCGAATTCCGCAGGGTCCTCTCGTACTGATCAGTGGTGGGCCTGAGCACGGGGGTCGTCAATATTCTCTGAGATCATCGAGTAACAAGGACGGCCGCCATGCAGGATCTGTGACCGGCCTCGTATCGAGCAACTATAGGTCATGGCTTCGGCTCGCTCTGATACTGTAGCGAGCGCGAGCGACGACCAGACCGCTATCGAGGTGCTCCCTCGACCTCGGCGACGGTACTCGCGCTGAGGCCGCCGCGGACAAGGGCTTCCCAGCCGCGGATGGGCGCCTGTCTGAGGGTAGCCACCAGATTCGCCTGCAGGTCAGCGATGGGCGGTGAGACCTCCTCTCCCCGTGGACGCAGGTTGGCGAGGCGGGTCAGCGCATCCATGGCGTAGCCGACACAGAAGACATTCTGGTCGCTGCCAATCACCTCTGTCAGCGCTCTTATAGTTGCCTCGAGCGCTGTTCCCGTGACCGCGGCCCCGTGCGAACAGAGGATGACGATAGACCAAAGGGCGTTCTCGCGGACCGCTGAACGCACCGGTTCCAACCGCTGCAGGCCAAAGTCGACCCCGCCCCCCTCGCACACGTCGCACTCATCCGTCGGTCGGGCGAACTTGAGACTCCGTCCCTGCGCTCTGTCCATGGCCAGGCGGTTCACCTCACGGGCCAGCGAGCCGACAAGGACATCCAGACAGGCGGGGATCAGTGACTCTCCGTCACCGGTAGCCACAGCGCGACGACCGAGACAGCCTAGAGTACCTGCCGCAACGGAGCGGACATAAACGGAGGGGTCCTCCTCCAGGCGTGCTGTAACCATCTCCAGGACTTCCTTCGTGAGTGGGGCGGCATCACCCAGGCCGTACACTCCCGCCTTCCGGACCCACTTGAGGGGCGACTCCGTCGCCTCGAGAAAGGTACCGGTCGCATCCGCTCCCACCGCAATCAGGCCATACGTAGCGGCTCTGCGCACACTCTCCCGCTCGCTGTGCAGGGCCTGGCCGAGAAGCCGAACGGCCAGCGCGGTGTCGTCGATGGAGGCCAGCTTGTACGCGGCCCCTATGCGTAAGGGCTCTGCCTCCTCGTTCATCAGGTGCAGCTGGGTGTACAGACCATCGGCTTCTTTCTGGCGCTGCCCGTTGGCCAGGCGCACTGACCGCGGTCTCGGTGGCGGCGGCTGACCGGTCCGTATCCAGTGATCGTGGTAGCGCCAGACGACGGTGACATCGTCGCCTGCCTCGGCCAAGTCGATACCGGTCAGCGGGTCCACCACGGGATTGTTCCAACTGACCTCGGCCGCTTGACCGACATCGCTGACCGGAGCAGGGCCGGTGGTGCGGTACAGCCAGAAGCGCCACATGAACCGAGGATTGTCCTTCCAGGTGCGCCAATCGTCACGGCGGTGGTTGCCCCGGTGGTAAGTGTTGTGCGAATAGAACACGACGCTGCCCGGCCTGAGTGGAGCCGCTTCGAACTGCCGGACCAAAGGCCAGCTCGTGTCCGTAACCGCATTCCTCATACGCTCGTCGTGTGCCGTGCGGCGGTGAACGATGTCGTCGATATCGTACTTGGACTCGGGCCCACTTATGCGCTCGCGCTCCATGCCGCTGATGTGGTAGTTGAAATCGAGATGATCCGCGCCGGCGAAGTTGTCGTGGTTTTCCTCGTGGTTGAAGGTCCAGTAGTGTGAGTAGGGCACCGTCGCGGTGGGTCCCATGTCCTCGCGAACCGCCTGTGGGTAGTAGAGCATTTCGATCTGCACGGCCTGGTGGTGGCGCTGTTTTCTGGCGTTGAAGGGTCCGTTGTCGTCCTTGTGCCAGTGCTGGTCTCCGCCACCGCTGGTGAAGGACGCATTGTGTGTGAACGGAACGATGGCCCAGTTCTCACCCACGAGCTGGTTGCAGGCAGACACCACGCCTGGTGCGTTGATAACGCCCAGTACCTCGGGAATGAGGATGGGGGTCACGGGCGTGCCGGTGTCGGTGGCCCGCTTCTCCTGCTCGTAGATCCGCTCATGGACGTCCATGGGAATGCCCAGACTCTCGGGCGGTAACACGAGGAGCCCCCGGCTGGCGAAGTCCTGCACCAACCGTTCCGGCGTGCTGTATGCAAGTTCCCTGTCGTCCATACTCAGCGATATTCCAGCATCTGTGACATGCCCCCGCACTTCAGTAAAGGCCACGACGGTCTGAGCCGCGCCATGGTTGTTTGTAGCTCCCCGATCAGCCGCTTTGCGCCGATCGGGGAGCAAGGTAGCGGCCCCGAAGCGGCCCTGTCAAGCACCCAAGGACATGGTCTCGCAGTAGGAGCGGGAGCTGCCCGGACGATCGGGGCTGAAGAGATCAGCGACCATGGGGGCTGGCGCGTGTTGCTGGGCTCGGCGCGGAAGTGGGCGAAGCAACCGCCCGTGGTTGGCCCTCGACGCCGCGTGTAGGACCGTCGCACCTCAAAGAGATATCTAAAACTTGACCATTACTGCCGTAAAGCCATTCTTACCAACCTTACGTACGTCTAACAGAAAGAAAATCACGAGGAAACTCAATGAGTGAGCAAAGATGCATTCTGGTCGGCGACTGGCTTGCCAACGATACGAGTATCGAAGACAAAGCCCTGAGCGGAAAGAACTGTTCCATGGTCTTTTAGGGTATTGACAATACCAGTACGATTGATGACAAACGCGAAACGCTAATTGACGCGATACGCACACAGGAACGAATCGATGCCTTGCTTTTCTGCATCGCCCCCGTCGATGCTGCAGTTATTGATGAACTGCCCGAAAGCTGCAAACTTCTCCAGCGTCTGGGGACGGGCCTCGATAATGTTGATATCCCCTACGCGGAGTCGAAGGGTTTGATCGTTCACAATACGCCGAACTACTGCCTGGAAGAAGTGGCTATTCAGGTGACAGCCAATCTTCTGGCCTTACATCGCCAGTTTCCAGCTGTTGAAGCAGCCTTGCGAGAAGGGGGGTGGGCAGCCAAGCCGCCTATTCCTATCCATCGTCTCAGTACCCAGACCCTTGGGATTGCCGGCTTCGGTCGCATCGGCCGCAAGTTGGGCGAGATCATGAAACGCTTGGTGAAGCGGATCATTTATTTCGACACCTATCCAGGCGAGCCCGTAGACTGGGCTGAATCCGTGTCCTTTGACGAGCTCCTGCAAACATCCGATTTGATTTCAATCCACATGCCCCTGACGGATGAAACACGTGATATCATCAATAGGGACACCTTGTCTAAGATGAAGGAGACCGCCTTGTTCGTTAACGCCGCCCGTGGGGCTCTGGTCAATCCCGTTGATATCAGTGACGCTTTGAACAATGGCGTGATCGCCGGCGCAGCACTCGATGTGTTTGAGCCGGAAGTTTTGCTTGCCGACTCACCACTGCGCGAAGCAAAAAATCTCATCCTCACCAGTCACACCGCCTGGTATAGCGAAGAAGCGATGCTCGATGCCCGGGTCGAGGCGATAGAAAGCATTGTTGATCATTTGAATCTCTAGAAAGCGGCTTGGATCTGATTATGTTCCACTCACCGTCATTGGCCCGCCTGACAATGCCGTGTGCAAGAGCCTCGTTTGAGAGGGCGGGCAGTCCTGATGTCAGGCGATGGCTGGAAGATTTGAGCGAGCTGCCCAACTTCAGGACACTTCCCACATCGGCTGCCATCGCCGCTCTGAGCGCGCGACTGCCTGGCGGGTTCCACAACGATCCAGCGGACCGTCTGGCCACGGCCATCAACCGGGCGGTTCCCCCTGTTACCCGAGACCGGCGCATCCGCGCCTACGCTCATGCCGACACGATATGGCAGTAGTGGCTCGTTGACAACCTTCGGGGTGACTTCTATATTTGCGAAGCTTTCGTGGGGGCGACCTGGCTTCGACGGGGGTGGAGAGGCTTAGATAGCGTGCCGAGGACCCGAAACCTCGTTAATAATCGGGAAAAACCTCAAAAGCCAACGATAACTCGTACGCTTTGGCCGCCTAGCAATAGGTAGCCCGTCGAGGCCGATGGTGCCTGCGCCGCCGGTCCCGATGACATCTATAGCAGGCTAGCCCAGTGTTTGTGTTCGGGGGCACTACGGCGAAACTCTCTGAACTGGCCGTCTCGAGATCCTGTCAGCCGGAGCTCAAGAGGGCGAGATTAATAGACTGACTACGCACGTAGAGATCTTTGTTAAACTGCTTTCGGACGCGGGTTCGATTCCCGCCGCCTCCACCATGAAATGATCCATAGAGATCCAATAAGGTCCGTAAGTTCAATGACTTACGGACCTTATTGTTGTTTATGCGTC
>PBRM01000066.1 GCA_002725915.1 Gemmatimonadota bacterium | reverse complement strand
CATTCGGCACGTCTCAGAGCGGAAGTGCGAGTCTTGCTCTCCATTTCTCCTTACCTATATTGGTCATCCGTTCGTCTGTATGTTTCCCATCATCCAACCGCTCGATCTTGATTCCATCATCCAATCGCTCAATCGCGCCAATTCGCTTTCTCTCCTCACGCGGAGTTTCACCTTGAATTTCCCTGGCGAGATGTTCCGCGACTGTTAAGTGAGTAACTCGTCGTGGACACTGATACACCCACCAGAGATTTCACGGCGACGACTTTCATTGTCAGGCATGGGAAGACATTGTTGTTGTGGCACAAGAAGATACAAGCATGGTTTCCACCGGGAGGTCACATCAATCCCGACGAGCTGCCCGAAGTGGCTGCTGTCCGAGAGGTAGTGGAGGAGACTGGATTGGAAGTAGAGATCCTGGGAAGAAGGCAGAAGTGGGGCTCGGTCGAGGTGTTGCGGAGGCCTGTCTGCATTCTGTTAGAGGACATCTCAGAAGGACACCAGCACATAGACCTTGTGTACTTTGCCCGGGTGGTCGGCGAGGCGGAGGAGAAGATTGACGCCCGTGAGGCCACCGGATCTAAGTGGTGTGACTGGGATGGGCTGGGTTCGACGGAGATACACGAAGACATCCGACGGCTGGGAAGGCAGGCGATACGGCAGGTGATGGAGGACCAATAGGCCCTGAGGCGCCCATGACTCGATCCCTGTTCGTCTACGACGACATCTTTCTAGAGCACGACGCCGGGGCGGGGCACCCCGAATCGCAGCACCGGCTCATCGCCCTCATGGACCACCTCGACAGACGTGGCACCCTGACCGGGCTGCGCCGGATTACTCCCAGAGCCGCGAGTCTTGAAACTATAGAGCGGGTACACGAGCCGGCGTATATCGACGGCATACGGCTCATGTCGGCCGCCACCACCGCGGACACAGTGATATCGCCTGCCACCTATGACTGTGTCCTTCGGGCCTCTGGCGGCGTCCAGGCAGCCATCGACGAGGTCGTGGGCGGTCGGGCCGTCAACGCCTTCTGCGCCCATCGTCCACCCGGGCATCACGCCGAGGCGGGCCTGGCCATGGGTTTCTGCTATGTAAACCACGCGGCCGTCGCGGCGCGTTACCTGCAGGAACGCCACGGACTCGCCCGTGTCGCGGTGCTGGATTGGGATGTACACCACGGCAACGGCACCCAACACGCCTTCTACAACGATCCCTCTGTCTTCTACTTCAGCGTGCACCAGGCCCCTCACTACCCCGGTACGGGATCGCCTTCTGAATGCGGCGAGGGGGCTGGCTTGGGCACTACCCTCAACGTGCCGCTGCCAGCCGGATGCGGAGACGGGGAGTATTCGCGTCTATTTAGCGAGGTGCTCAGGCCGGCGCTCGAGACCTTCTGCCCCGAGTTCATTCTTCTCTCAGCCGGATTCGACACTCATGTCTCCGACCCACTCGGAGGCATGGTGATGACGGAGGGGGGATTCGAGAGCCTGACGGCTTCGGTCCAGTCTATGGCCGCCGACCTCTGCGAGAAACGCCTGGTATCTCTGCTGGAAGGGGGCTACGATCTGGAGGCGACGGCAGCTTCGGTAGAAGCCCATCTGGCGGTACTGAGCGGGTGACCACACAGGACGACTGAGACTCAGAGAATTAAGACTCAGGAGTTTCTGTAGACTCGCGGATTTCCTTGATGTTGGGCCGTGGTCAGGCCCGTGAATTGGCGCCTACTCCGCCCAGGGAGGGAGGCGCCGCTCTCCCCGGCCATTGGGGGGCATCAGACGTTCCGAACTGCGACTGTGAAACCCCATGATGATCTCCTTGAGGTCCCCGCGGAACTGTTCGTTGAACAGCAGGAATCGGGCCTGCTGACGGACGCTCAGTAGCTTCGTCAGCTCGCCCTTCATGGCCGTCTCCATCTCCCCTCTTTTCTTTTCTAGGTCTCGGATCTCGCCAATCCGCTTCTCGAGAACGCCGTCATCGACGGTGTCGCCGTCAAGGATCTTCCGCAGTTCCTTGGCCATTCGCTTCCTGTCGGCCTGGAGTTCCTGCCGCTGACGCCGGTGCCGGCTCCACACCGGGAACAGCTTCTCGGCTTGCGCCTCGTCGACCTTCAGTTCATCGACCAGCCGCCACATTCGCAGAAGCTCCATTCTCTGAGCGGAAAACTGGGGCCTGCCGTCGGGCCGTTGTCCCGTCACCTGCGAAGCAGCCAGGAGCAGCACGGATATCGTCATCAACAGTGACTTGAGCATAGTCAACCCCCTCCAAGATGGGCTCGCAATGCCATCTTCCTGTAGGTATTCATCAATACTCCGCCAGCAGAGCCAGCAGGGCTTCTTCCTCAATCAACGACATCTGCGCCAGAAGCTCCTCGTCCGAAGCCGTATCCATGAGGAACTCATCGATGTCGGAGATCAGCTCCGCCGTCTCGACATCGGATTCGTCCGACATCGGGTCGACTTCGATACCGGACGTATCCTCGGCGATGATCATCCGGCTCTCCGCAGCTGAACCACCCACGACAGGAGCGTCTGCGCCGCGGAGAGAGGCCTTCGGCGACACCATGCTAAGACCCCGCCTACTGGCGGACTCACCCGCCGGCGATATCCGCTCGAAGGCAACCAGGACCAGAAACAGCGCCAGGGCGCCAGCAGCCGCACTGCCGAGAGCGGCGGCCCAGGTGTCCCTCCCCCCCACACGGGTGTAGCGCTGTCGCACACCTCGTCGGACCCTGTATACCAGTGCCTCCGTCTGAAAGCGGTCCATGCCCGGAGTCTCGAGCCGCTGCGTGAGACCCACAACCCCCTGCAGATCGGTCAGCTCCCCACGGCAGCTGGTACACACCTGCAGGTGGCCATCCACTTTCTGGCGGCGCTCCGGCGACAGATCGTCATCCAGGTACTGGATCAGCGTGTCTAAGTCACATTGGTCGGTCGTGTTCACGGTGGTCATCCCTTTCCGTGCCAGGCTACTTGCGCGCCGGCGCCGTGCTCGCGGACTGCACTCTCTCAAAGGCAGTCTCGAAGGGCCCCGCGCAGCTTCCTGAGGGCATGAAAATACCCCGCTCGTACCGCTCCCTCCGAGCTTCCCACCACCTCAGCAATTTCGCGATGGGAAAGCTGGTCGTATTGCCGCAGCACGAATATGCTTCGCTGCCGCGCCGGGAGCCCGTCGATCGCCTCCTCCAACCTGGTTCGCAGCCGGGAAGCCGACAAATCTTCCTCCGGCCCGCCTTGGGCCCAGAGCTCGTGCTCGGCGGATTCCCACAGGGGAATAAAGGAACGCAACTTCTTCTTCCGCAAGCAGTTAATACTCATATTTAACGCAATACGATAGAGCCAGGTAAATAGGGAGGAGTCACCGCGAAATTCCTTGAGTTTACCGTAGGCGCGGATGAAGGTCTCCTGAGCGATGTCCGCTGCATCCTCTCCGTCCCGAACCACCCGATATACGAACTGATAGACCCTTGCCTGATATCGCCTTACGACCTCTTCGAAGGCGGTCTCATCACCCGCCCTGAAGCGGTCTATCAGATCGGTGTCTGAATCAGGCGACTGGTCGGGTGGTGCGGGATTTTTCAACAACGCTCCGAGCATGCGGCCGGTCAGGCTCCTGAGGGTACCAGGATCATTGGCATCCTTCTTTACCTCTTTGACCTGAGGGAGGGTGAATTCGTTTAAGGGATATAGCACCCCTCAGGCCCTGCTCAACCCCCTACGGAGGCACGCTTCGTCTTCCACACCTTCCTGGGCGCGCGCCGGAACTGGATAAGTTCGGCCACGACGCTCACGGCGATCTCCTCCGGATTGTCGGCCCCGATATTGAGACCGATCGGCGCGTATACCTGCGCCAGCCGCTCCGGGTCCGCGCCCCGAGCGGCTAGGCGTTTCCAGAGCGTCACCTTCTTGCGCTCGCTGCCAAGCATGCCGACGTATCCCGCCCGCGTGCGAATCGCCTGCTCCACCACGACCTCATCGTGTTGATGGCCGCGTGTGGCCGCCACGATAAATGCTCTTTCATCCAGGTCTAGATGCTCGAACACCGTTACCGGATCGCCGACGACACACTCATCCGCATCTGGATGCCGCTCGGCGTTGGCAAACATGGGTCGGTCATCGATCACGACGACGCCGAAGCCCACCCCCCGCGCGAGTCGACAGATCTGTCCCCCTACGTGGCCTCCGCCGAAGATATAGAGCACGGGAGGCGGCACGAAGGGCTCGAGAAACAGCTCTCCCCCTTTCCCCTCTCCCCAAGGCTGCAGTTCGTCGGTGCCAGCCGTAACCGACTCGTCTATCCTGGCCAGGACCGCCGTCTCCGAGTCCATCACGGCGGCTGCCAGGGAGTCCGCTTCGTCGTCCAGGCCCCTCGAGCCAAGGGACCCGATGCGGCCGCCGTTCGCGAGGTAGAGAGCTCGCGGGGGCGGGGGCGTCAGCGGCGACAGGACCGTGGCTAGCACGCACGCCTGGCGCGCCTCCTTGGCCTCTGCGATCGCCGCGAACACGTCACTCTCCTCCTCGCTGCCCGGAGCGTCCGCCCCGCAGGAGACGAGCTCGGTGTAGATGCCGACCGTGCCGCCGCAGTTGAGGCCGCTCTCCCCCGCCTGCTCTTCGGTGAGAGTGAAACGACTGATCTGGGGAATTCCCGTCCTGAGCACATCCCGCCCCACGCCGATGATCTCCGCCTCCAGGCAGCCCCCGCCGATGGTTCCCAGAACCTGGCCGTCCTCCTTGACCAGCATCTTCGCCCGCTCGCTCATTGGAATCGAGCCGCTGCTGGCCACCAGTGAAGACAAGACTCCCCGCTCCCCCTGGCGGCGGCAAGCGGCGACCTGTCCCATTAAATCTTCCATTTTTTTACCTCAATCGACGCAGTTCTCGGTGGTAGTCTTCGGGCGTGTCCAGGTCCACTAGCACTTCTTCATCTTCGACGTCGACCTCGAGGGTGTCGTCGGAGTGCCTCCCCGTCACTTGATTGAGACCCTCGTCATCTCCCAGCCGGGCAATTTCGTCGGTGTAGGCCGCACTGACGAAGATGGGGTGCCCACGACGTCCCTTAAAGCGCGGAATGACGATCCCCTTGCCCGACTCGCCCCTGGCCGCGGCTGCTACCGCCCGCACCGCCCCAGGCCCGATTCCAGGTTGGTCGCCAAGGCATATGAGATACCCGGATACGGCTCCTCCCCACTCTCCAGAGGCGGCGATCCCGCATTGGACGGAGGTAGTCATGCCGGCGCGGTAGCGCTCGTTGACGACGCAGCGCACCTCGCACGTCTCCAGGAGAGGTGCGATTTCGCCAGCCATATGTCCCAGGACGACGATGACCTCGTCGAGCTGAGAGCGAACCCGCCTCACAACGACTTCGATGACGGTCCTGTCGCCCAGCCGCAACAGCTGCTTGGGCCTGCCCATGCGCGTCGACAGGCCTGCCGCCAACACGATGCCGACAATGGAATCACCATCACCCACAATATTAACCTAGCCGAATTAACCTAGCCGACGAGTCCCTGTCCTGCAACGGCTCCGCTCGACCACGCCCATTGAAAGTTGTAGCCGCCGAGATCCCCGTGGACATCCAGCATCTCACCAGCCAGGAACAGACCCGGTACCAGGCGTGACTCCAGGGTTTCGGGATCGATCTCGTCAGTGCGAATCCCCCCTATCGTCACCTCGGCGTAGTCGAAGGAGCGCGGCCCTGACACCACGATCGGCCACGCCGTCAGAGTTTGGGCCAAGAGCCACCGCTGTGCTTTCGAGATGTTGTCGACAGTCTGGTCTCGCGGGAGCTTCAGTTTGTCGAGGAGAGGGCCGACAATCTTAGTGGCCAGCAGTCCGGCGAAACTGAGCTCGAGAGAACGGTGCGGCTGACGAAGCCAGCGTTCCCGCAGCCGCTCGCTCACTTGTTCGGGCGACTGACCTGGAAAGAGATTCACCAGCAGCTCCAAGGGGCCTCGCTCGAGGGCGGGGACGAGCTGAGCACTCAGGTTGAGGATGGTGAATCCGGATACGCCATACTTGGTGAGCAACAGGTCGTCCGTGTCCGTCACCAGTTGACTCTCGGAGGCCGGAGCGCTGACTGCCGCCCACACCTTCACTCCCTGCATGCGGCGGACATAGGGATCTGCGCTCTCCAGCGGGACCAGGCCTGGGCACAGGGGCGTCGTGGTGTGGCCTAGTCCCTGTGCCAGCGCCAGTCCGCTGGTGTCGGCTCCCAACTTTGGCAGGCTGACACCACCGCTGGCGAGGATTACTCGCTCGGCGAGCCATTCACTTCCCCCCTGAGTGACCAGTGAGAAGCCGTTGCCGCGGCGCGACAGTTGCGCGACCTTGGCCTCGGAGGCGACGCGGACCCGCGAGACCGCGAGTTTGTCGATAAGCAGGTCGACTACGGATCGAGCCTGGTCGGAGAGCGGGAACAGGCGGCCCCTCTTCTCCACCTTGGTCTCGATCCCCAACTGGTGGAAGAACTCCAAGGCACGCGCCACCGGAAAACTGGCCAGCGTCCGCCGAATGAAGTCCGGACGCTCTCCGTAGTAGTGGTGAGGCGAATCGGCGTCGAGATTGGTGAGATTGCAGCGGCCGTTGCCGGAAATCAGGATCTTTCGACCTAGCTGGCTGTTGCCCTCGAGCAGGGCCACCTTGCGGCCGCTCTGTGCAGCGCTGATGGCGGCCATCATGCCGGCGGCGCCGCCCCCCACAACAACGGTCTGAAACGTTGCAGCTGCAGCCACCAGCCAAGTCTCCCGCAAGCCGTAGATCATGTTGAAAAACATGAAGATATCCCCGCTTATCGCAGGTGTCAACCGGCTCTGGCGCTGCTTGACACCCCCATCCGCATCACCTATTTTACACAGCTTGTTCTCGTTTTTTCTCGTTCGCGTTGGTCTGGAATCATATCCGTTTTTCCCACCCGGTTTTCAAAATATATGACCGTTCACCAGGGACAATCCGAGGCTCCCGAGTCGCCCGCGCCGATGCAGCCACCAGCAGAGCCCTCGACGTCGGTGTACAGCGAGTCTCCATCCATGTTTCCGCAGGTCGCCGAAGAGGTGACGAATTCCGTGGAGAAGGACGGCATTTCCTACGTCCTCGAATGCCGCTCTCTAACTGCCGTCGTGCGCTATGTGTACACACCTCTGGAAGGCAATCTCTCCGATTTAGAATTGGAGATAAACAACGCGGACCCCATCAAGATCTCAGAGGACGGCGGGGTCACTATCGAGATGGGCGGCACGGAGTGGGCGGCTANTNACGAGNCGNTCGAGCGCCATTTCGTTTCCTGTGAGCTTGTCGACGACTGCGTCGAGGCCCGCTGGCAGTGGAAGCGCGGTGAAGAGCTGGCGGACCTCCTGTTCCGAATCTCGGTTCGGGGAAAATCCCTCGTTTTCGAGATCGAGGGAGGCAGCGGCAAGGCTACAGGTGTCGATCTTGGATACGTATCGGGCGCCATACAGCCGCGCCTCCTGCGGGTTCCCTACTTCAACGTCGGCAGCGAGGATTCGTCCATTCTCTGTAGCTCTGGCGTGTTCGTGTCGAGCTTTCTGGATTGGTTCTACACCGCTTCTTCCGGTTTCGGCGGCCCAACCCCGACTGCGGACGCCCGGGAGTTGCGGCTGACCAGTGGGTGTGTATATCAGCCGGCGACGGACGGCAAGCGCAACAATCTGAGGGAGCGATGGATCCTCACGGTTTCGAGGCAATTCGAGGAGGTTCTTCCCTCCATCCCCAAGCCAGCCATACCCGCCGACCACAGCGCCATCAGGGAGCTCATCTGGTACGACATCCCCCACTTGGAATCCGTGGCCGAGGCCTATGTAGACATTTATGAGCGTCTGAGGTCGTTCCGCCAGTGGGGGATGGACAAACTCCTCGTCGTCCACCCTGACGATGTCTGGCACGATGGCGACGGTCGAACTGCGTTGAGCCTGACAGCTTCGGCGGACAAAGGCGGCGACGACGCCCTGCTCGAGTATCTGGAAGCAGTGGGAGATCTTGGCTATCCCTACGCTCTGTGCAGCTCGTACGGAGCCATATCTCCGCTCGATCCGGGTTGGACCGCGGCTGAGTCCGCTCTCCGCCCCGACGGAGACCTCGCCGAGGGAGGTGTGGGCAGGCACTTGCTGAAGCCCTCGCGCGCGGCCGCTATCGCCTCCGATCACCTCCCCTCATTGATGGAGAAATACGGTGCTCGTGCAGCCCACATCGCTGTTCACGCTGCCACGCCGCCGTGGGACCGAGTCGATTTTGACGCCGGCGTCGAGCGCCCCGCGAGTTTTCTCGCCACTCTACAGGGAGAGCAAAGCCTGCTCATGGAGATTCGCGAGGACATGCGCTCGCGCGAGCTGGTGGCCGTTGGAGAGGGCGGGAATCACTGGCTGTACACGGGGTTGCTGGCCGGTTTCAGCTCGAGGATGCCCGGTCCCCGACCCTGTCGCCAACCGCTCCTGGTCGATTTCGACCTCCGCAATCTCCACGTTGCCGAAGTGCACGCGGGGGTGGGGTCCACCGAGCATTTTTTCCAAGGCGAAGCTCAGATCCCTGAGAGTTTGGATAGCCGCAACGCTTGGCTTGATCGTTACCTGGCCACTACCGTAGCATTTGGACACGCCGGCCTGCTGCCCAATCCGAGCACCTGGGATCTGCCAGCCATCATCAAGGCCTACTACCTTCTCCAGCATCTTCAGACCCATTATCTGGGAGTCGAGGTGGCCTCGATTACCTACCATCGCAACGGCCAAATGCTCGAGACCACCGAAGCGCTCGTATCCGGCGCCTACGAGGAGAGTCAGGTACTCGTCACCTATAAGAACGGCCTGCGAATATTCGCCAGCGGCAGCTGGGCCCGCGACTGGGACGTACAGGCGGGAGACCATTCATTCTCGTTGCCTCCGGCATCCTTTGTGGGCCTGGGCACACAGGGCCCCATCGCCTACTCCGCCGATATGGGGTCCGGACGCATCGACTACGCTGCCTGCGACGATTATCTCTATTGCGACACTCGTGGCAACAGGATGACGCTTGGCGCCATGACGCTTTCGGGCGCCGCCCTCCTGCGGCACCAGAACTGGGAGATCGACGTCTACCCGGTACTTTGCGACGGCGAAATCGCGGTGGAACCCGGTCTACTCTGGCCCGAACGACGCTTGCCCAAGTTGCGGGTTCTCGCTTTCAAGGACGAGGACGACGAGCCGCAAACCCTCAGCGCCAACATGTCGGGAGATCTGGTCTTACTAGAGCCGTCCGACGATGTCTACAAGTACCGGATCACCCTTCCCGAGTGGATGGTAGAACCGGGGCAGTGAGTTGAGTGAGTGAGCACAGGCGCGGCGCCCAGGCCTCGGGATCTTCATTTCTGCAGGCCTGCCATGGACGGGTTCCCACGAGCCGCCCCGTGTGGCTCATGCGACAGGCGGGCCGCATTTTGGCGCCCTACCGCCGCCTCAAGGAAAAGACCGGATCCATCCTCTCCCTCTTTCGGACCCCTGAGCTGGCGGCGGAAATAACCCTCATGCCCGTGGAGATGCTCCACGTCGACGCCGCTATCTTATTCGCCGACATCCTGACGCCCGTGGATCCCATGGGCTGCTCCGTCTCCTTTCAGCCCGGACCGGTGATGAGTCCGATTCGGACCCGCGGCGACGTGGAAGCCCTGCGAATCATCGATTCCGACACCGACCTCGCCTACGTCGCCGAGACCATATCACTCATTCTACCCGCCCTGCCGCCGGACGTGCCTCTCATCGGCTTTGCAGGCTCGCCGTTCACTTTGGCCGCTTATCTCGCCGAAGGAGGGACGAGCAAGGACTTCACCCAGTTTCGACGCATGTTCAGGTCCGATCCCGACAGCGCTCACCTGCTGTTGTCCAAGCTTTCGGATGTGGCCATCGACTATCTGAGCATGCAGGTCCGGGCGGGGGTCCAGGTGGTGCAGCTTTTCGATACCTGGATCGGATTGTTGTCCGCAAGCGACTTCCAGCAGCTGGCGCTACCTTATCTGAGGCGGATTTTTGACGCCCTGGAGCCGCTGGGAGTACCCAGAATATACTTCGGCAACGGTGCCGGACATTTTCTCTCGCATTTGCCAGAAACGGGAGCAGACGTGCTGAGTCTCGATTGGCGCGTCGACCTCGGAGCTGCCTTCAAGCTGTTTGGCGACCCCCCCATCCCCCTCCAGGGGAACCTCGATCCCTGCGTCCTGTTCGGATCGAGGCAGCAGGTGGAGTCAGCAGCCAGAGAGATCCTCGAAGTCACCGAAGGGCGGCCTCACATTTTCAACCTGGGACACGGCGTACAGCCAGACACACCCTACGACAATGTCAAAGCACTCGTCGACACGGTGCACGCACACGACTCCGGCCCTGAGCTCTATCCGAACAGAATGAAGCGGGGAGAATAGAAAGCGAGTACCGTCATGAACTTCGTGGAACAGGGAATAACCCGCCGCCACACCTTTTTCTGTGTGGACCGCGAGCGCCACACTCACTCGAGCGCCGAAGTCATTGAGGCGGTTCAAAAAGTGATCACCGTCTTCGGGAAGCAGGTGCACGGATGGGTCATCACTACGGAAGAGCCCGTCATTGACAAGACCATCCCCCTCGGGGAATCACTGGAGGCAGACGAACTGCTCCACGACCCGGAGTGAGCCCCCTCTCCCTCCCTCTCTCACTCCCAGTACAGCCGATCTCCTCTCCAGTAGCCAACGTCCCTCGGCAGTGAGTCGAATTCGCCTCCCGGTGCCAGGAAGACTCCGCCAAAATCCCCGCGCACGTCGAACCCGGGCCACAGCAGGGGGAAGTCGTCGCGTAGAAGGACCATGACCTGGTCCCTGATCCCGCCGGCGTGGTAGGTGAACACCCTCTCCATCTCTCCCCTTCCCCGCTCTTCGAGATGGAGCGCCAGGGGCGCGCTGAGCCAGAAATTGAAGGCTATGACATTATCCTCGTTCAGATCCAGGTCGATACGGTACGCCGGATAGCTGAGCCGCAGACCCAGTACCGCCAGTTTGAGTCGCAGCCAGTCGCCTTCCGATACGGATCTGGTAACAGTGAGATCGGTACGGTGGATCGCGGCCGTGAGCGGGCCGATCAGGCACAGCACCGCAATCACAGCCAGGACTACCGCGATGCCAAACCTCTTCACGCGATTCATAGTCCCACCTTTTCCTGACAGATCGCTACTGACAGATCGCTACTGATCGTTGACAGAGGCAGTTGATGCAGAACGTCCTCGAGACGGTAGTGACAGTCGTACAGCGAAACCTATCACGAAGCGGTGAAGCTATCCTCCATGAATCGCACAATGTCGCGGAAGGAGATGATACTGACCGGTCTGCCGCTGTCGTCGACAAGTGGTATGTGGCGGAATCCGTGCAATCCCATGAGGTGTAGCGCACGGCTGATGGGATCGCCCGGACGTAGGGTGGAAGGGCGTGGGGTCATGAGGCTCTCGACGGGAATGCTGTCCAGGTTCTCGATTAACCCCGCTACTTTGTAGTGCACGTCGCCCTCGGTGAATATCCCGGCCAGTTCCTCCTCCTCGCCGGTCACCAGGACACAACCCACGCGCTGTGACTTCAACAGCGCGATTGCCTCGGAAATCGTCGCGCGCCTCGGCACGCATTCGGCCTTGCGGGGATTGAGGCGGGAGAGAGGGAGTTGGAAGATGCTGGCATCTGCCTGCTCGGCCTCCACCCCCTCGCCGTGCGTCTGCGCCAGATTCTGACCGCAGTCCTCGCATGCGTCCGAGCCCGGGATGTTGTCGTGACCGCAGGCCGGACACAGCATACTCTGCGAACTCTCAAGTTCGACCATGATAAACGATCTCGTAAGAGGGAGATGCATTCTCAGCCATGCACGTTCTACTGTGGTGAGACCCAGGCCCCACACAGGCCAGATCGTTCAGAAGGACTTTTTCGATACCACCATCACCTCACTTCCCACGTGCTGCTGGCGTGGTAGAGGTCTGCGAGATTCCCCCTGCCCAGGCTCTCCATCGACTGCCCGACCTGATCGGCGATCATGTCGGTGTAGGACGGCTTATCAATCGCCCGCAGGACCCCGAACGGCTCTGGAAACTCGGGCAGGCTCATGCGGCTGAGCATGTACACGTAACTGGTGTTCTCCAATCCCTCGCGGTGGACCAGGAGATCGGCCTCAACCACGCCGTTTCCCAGCTGTACCACCTCCGGCTCACCCTTGGTATTGACCCGGATCCCCTTGTCTCCATCCCTGCCAAAGACGAGGGGCTCTCCGTCCTCGAGAAAGAGGATATTGTCGTCCCTGACCTCGGGTTCGGTCGTCTGAGTCCACGCCGTGGGATTGTAGACGATGCAGTTTTGATAGATCTCCACGAAGGCTATGCCCTTGTGGGCGGCCGCGCGTCGCAGCACTTCACTCAAGTGCTTGGTATTGGAATCCTGACAGCGGGCCACGAAAGTGGCCTCGGCGGCGATGGCTACCGAAACCGGCCAGATGGGGTAGTCAATCGAGCCGACGGGCGACGACTTGGTCCTGTGACCGGGGCGGGAGGTGGGAGAATACTGCCCCTTTGTCAAGCCGTAGATGCGGTTGTTGAAGAGGATAATCTTGATGTCAACGTTTCGTCGCAGGCAGTGCAGGAGGTGGTTCCCGCCAATGGAAAGTCCGTCGCCGTCGCCGGTGACCACCCACACGCTGAGCTCGGGGTTGGCCGCCTTGAGACCCGTGGCGATGGTAGGGGCGCGGCCGTGGATGGAGTGAATGCCGTAGGTGTTCATGTAATACGGAAACCGGCTGGAGCAGCCGATCCCGGAGATAAACACGATCTGCTCGCGGGCAACTCCCAACTGGGGCAGGACCCGCTGCATTTGTGCCAGGATGGCGTAGTCGCCGCACCCGGGACACCAGCGGACTTCCTGATCGGAAACAAAATCCTTGCGGGTGAGTTCGAGACCTGTTACTGCTTCAGACATTCCCATCTCCATCGCTGGCCAATATGGACCGAATTTTCTCCTCTACCTCCGAGATCCGGAAGGGCTGGCCCTGAACCTTGCTGAGCCGTATCACGGGAACCGCGAAGATGGCCTGAAGCAGGAAGGACAACTGTCCCAGGTTCTGCTCAGGCACCAGAATCTGCTGGAAGCGGCCGAGTATGTCGCCGACGTTCTTCGGAAGCGGATTGAGGTATCTCAGATGGGCGAAGGCCACTGATCGGCCTTCCGATTGGAGGCGCTCGACCGCTGCGCGTATGGCGCCGTAGGTCCCCCCCCACCCCATTACCAGCAGCTCGCCCCGATCAGGGCCGCTCACCTCGACCTCGGGAATAAAGTCGGCGATGCGGGCCACCTTTTCGGCCCGCAGCTTGACTATGTACTCGTGATCTTCCGGCGCGTATGAAACGTTTCCGGTGCCGTCTTTCTTCCCGAGCCCGCCGATGCGGTGTTCGAGCCCGGGAGTGCCGGGAATGACCCAGGGCCTGCCGAGGGTTTTCTCATCGCGCATGTAAGGTTGGTAGCCGGCTGGATCCGTTCGATGGGTCACGGGGATAGGCTCAATGTCGTCTGGATCCGGGATTCGCCACGGCTCCGAATTGTTCGCCAGATACCCGTCCGAGAGCAGGAAGACGGGCGTCATATGGCGCACGGCGATGCGGAAGGCTTCCACCGCCATCTCAAAACACTCCGCCGATGTAGCGGGCGCGAGTACGGGGATGGGGCTCTCGCCATTCCGTCCGAAGAGGATTCCCAACAGGTCGGACTGCTCGGTCTTGGTCGGCAGTCCGGTGCTGGGACCGCCTCTTTGCACGTCGATGACGACCATGGGCAGCTCGAGTACGACGGAAAGGTTGATGCCCTCGCTCATGAGAGAAATGCCTGGGCCGCTGCTGGCGGTAGCGGCCAGGTTGCCGCCGAAGGCGGCGCCGATGATCGAGCCGATGGCGGCCATCTCGTCCTCGGCCTGGAAGGTGCGGATATCGTAATTCTTCAACGCCGACAACCCCTCCAGGATCGGGGTGGCCGGGGTGATGGGATAGCTGCCGTAGAACAATGGCTTCCCGGCCTTCTGCGCCGCCGTCACCAGCCCCATGACGATAGCATCGTTGCCGGTAATCCTTCGATAGGTTCCCGGCTCCACTTCAGTGCGGCTCGGAACCCGGACTCGGGACTGGAAGGCCTCCGCTGTTTCGCCGTAGTAGTATCCGGCTTTGAGCGCTCTGGTGTTGGCCTCAACGACCTGCGGACGCCCGCTGAACTTGTCGCTGTAGAAACTCAGGCTCGTGTCCAGCGGGCGGTCGAACATCCAGTAGACGAGGCCGAGCGCGAAGGCGTTCTTGCAGAGGTCCTTCTGCTGCGTGCTCAACTCGTCCAGATCACCGAGGGCGGCACGGGTCAGGCTGGTCAGGGGCACTTCCAGGACGCGGTAGCCCTTCAGATCGTTGCCGTCCAGCGGGTTCTCCTCGCACCCGGCCTTGCGCAGGTTGTTGCGGGTAAAGGCGTCCTTGTTGACGATGATGATTCCCCCCGGCTCGAGATCGGCGAGGTTTGCGACCAGGGCCGCGGGATTCATAGCCACCAGGACATGGGGCGCATCTCCGGAGGTGAACAAGTCGAAAGACGAGAAGTTGACCTGAAATCCGCTCAACCCCGGGATGGTGCCGGCCGGAGCGCGAATTTCAGCGGGAAAATCGGGGAAGGTGCTGACGTCATTGCCAAGGACAGCGGAGGTGTTGGTGAACTGGTCCCCCGTCAGCTGCATACCGTCGCCGGAGTCTCCGGAGAACCGGATGACTACGGCCGTGCGATCTTGAATGCCATCTTCAGCGGAGATGCTGTCTCGAGTGGCGGGACGAACTGGGGACGGCTGGGAAGCAGGTGTCTCAGCCATTGAACTGCTGGTCTCCTGCCGCGGAGGCGGGCGCATTTCGCCAGGGTGGATCGTGAGAAAAGGGGTGAGTCATCTTTCCCGTGTCAGGCTCCCTCCCTGGTGAAGGCAATGATTTCGGGATCGGGGGGAAGATTATAGATTTCTGTGGGAAAGCGATCGGTCAGGAATTGGATGATGGCGTGCTGCGAGAGGTTTCCCGCCACTCTCCCATCCTCCGACAGAATCGGCACATTTCGGTAGTGACCGGCGTTCATCAGGCGAAGGGCGTGACCAACCGGCTCTTCGTTGCCCAAGCTCTCCGGAGCCAGGGTCATCGCAGTGTCAACTGTCTCGTTCCACGTGGCAGGGGCTTCCACCACCTTGTTGAGCACATCTCGCTGGGTAAAGATCCCCGCCAACTTTCCGGACTCGTCCTCCACCAGGACGGCACTGACTCTCTGGTTGCGCATGATGTCGAGGACATCGCGAATAAAAGTCCCCTTCCGCACGCTGGCGTAAGCGCTCAGATCCAGATGCCCGACGCTTTCTTCCTGTAGATCGGTCTCTATGCTCACGGGTTTGACAGACTCTGTTCCGCGGTTACGTGGGGACGCAGAAGCACAACACCTGCACGAATGTACGCGCATGCCAGAGGGCGTCAAGCGAGCCCCCGCCCGCCAGATGTTCTCAACAATCGAGATATTCTCAACGGCGGCGGGCGTCAGCCCCTCGCCTCGAAGCGAGGGGGCCCTGGGACACAATCCGGCCGCCCTCGCACCCTCTACCGGGTCCGAGCTCAACAATCCAGTCGGCACTGCCTGAGAGCCTCGGATCGTCATCGGCCACCAGAATCGACACTCCCGCTTCGACCAGGCTGCGCAGGATACGCAGCAGCAGGGCCAAGTCGTCGGCATGGCATCCGGCAGCGGAGCGATCGAGAAGCAGCAGGTCCTTGTGGGAAGCCCGGGAAAGCTCGGTGGCCAGTCTTAGGCGAAGCAGCTCACTTCGCTCTAGCTCGGAGTTGACCGTGCCCAGACACAGCGCCTGCAGCCCGCATGAGCGCCCACCTTCCAGGCGGGAGGCTAGGCGCCGGTTGGCGGAGAAGTGTTCGGCGGCCTCCCCAACACTCATTGCCAGCACGTCGGCGATGGAGATACCTCGGCGGGTCACCTCTATGATCTCGGCTTTAAACCGCCGTCCTTCACAGGTGGGGCAGAGGAGGGAGAGATCCTCGAGGAACTCCATTTCGCAGTCGAGTCTGCCCCGCCCGCCACAGGTTGTACATCGCCCTCCGGCGCCGTCAAGCTGAAACCACTCGACAGGGAAGGTCAGGCCGCGATTGGCTGCCGACTCCGCGTACAGTCGGGCCACGGGGGGGAACAGACCCAGAATCCCCATCACTGTCTCCTGCTCCCTGAGACCGTCCGCAGGATCGGAGAGGTCGACAACGCGATGGATTCCGTCGGCCTGTACCCCGATCGCGTTCTTGCCCGCAACGCCGCCTCGGCGCCAGCGGCGACTGCTTTCTAGGGCGGGAAGCAGCAGACCACTGAGCAGAGAAGTCTTGCCCGCCCCCGAAACCCCGCTCACGACCACCAGCTGTTCAAGAGGGATGTCCACATCCAGGCCCGCCAGGTTTCCCGCTCCCCCGTCTCTAGCGCGGATGCGGAGGGATCGCTGGCAGACTCGCGCGACTCCGGCGCCTCCTCCCCCACCTTCCTCCGTGCGGTTCGGCAGATCTGTGGCTTCACCGACATGGCCATCGCCATCGGCGACGCTGGCGGGGGTGGTAGTTTTGGGGGCCGCCGCCTTGCCGTTCGCGAAGTGGACCACCGTGTCACAGGCCTCCATTACGCCGTCGTCGTTGTCTATGAGGATGACGGTGTTTCCCGCCTCGACGAGGCTTTCGAGCGCTTTCAGCACCGCTGTGCGCGCCTCGGCATCGAGGGCGGAAAGGGGGGAGGGAATGACGTAGAGGACGCCGACAAGGCCGCGGGTGAGATAGGCTGCCACGACCACCCGCATGCGCTCTCCATCGGACAGGTCGCGCATCGAACGGGACAGAGGAATGTGGCCGACCAGGAGGGTGGAGGCCGCGGCCAGGTGGTGCTGCAGAGCCTGGATAAGCGCTGCTGACTGATCGGGCATACTCCCTCCCAACTCCCCCGATCGGTCGAGGTCGGCCGAATATTGGCAGACCTCGTCGAGGGTCATCTGTGTCAACTCGCCGAAGGTAGTGCCCGAAAGGGTGGCCGAGGCGGCGGGTGAGGGCTCCTTTCCGCCCCCTCCCCGAATGGTGAAGTCCTCCCGACTCAGGTGAGGGTAGTCGGCCCCGCACTGGGTGCAGGTGAGCTGGTGGTTGAGCCACACCTCTTCCCCTTCGCCCGAGGCTGTCACCACCAAGCTTCGACCCCGACCGATGGCGCGTGCACTGCGGATGGCCTCTGCCAGACGGCCCTCCCCTCCCGCCTTCACGACGAGGCGATCCACCACTATATACAGACTCTCGCCACTTTCGCCCACCTCTACGGCCACAGCGGACACCTCTTCCAGGCGAGTCACTCGACCTGCTCGGCGGATGCGCCTGTACCCCGCGCGCTGCAGCTCCGAAAGGGTGGCTTCCACCGAGGCGTTTCCCTGCAGATCCATGGGTCCGATTACGAGGACCCCCTCGCCCTCCGCCCGTCGCGTTATCTCGGTTACCGCCTCACCGACGCTATAGGAGTGGCAAGCTCCCCGGCATTGAGGACAGTGGATGTCGGCCAGGACGCAGAACAGCTGCGCCAGGAGATCATCCACCGCCAGGTACTCGCCCACCGACAGATCGCCGCGGGATGCCGATCGGAAGAGTACGGCGGGGGGAAGACCGGNGATCTCCTCTGCCGCCACCCGCGCCACGCTTCCCGCGCTCAGGCGTTCGGNNCCGGTCAGGGACTGGCTGAANCGCCGTCNGCTCTCCGCGGCGATAACGTCTACGGCCATAGCNCGGGCCCCGGATCCGCACCTGCCTGAAAAACAGNTCAGCTCGCCCAGGGGAAGGNTCAGGTCCGCCCCGTCGAGGNCTCCCTCGGAAGCTCCGCGTACCGTGATGCACTCGCCGNAAAAGTCTCGGNCTCTCTCACTCATGGAATTTCCCACACCTTGACGACTGTCCGACAGCGGATTAAGCTAGCGCCGAACAAGCGCACACTCTTCCCGCCCTGGCGGGAACCTGAAAGGACAGCAAATGCTGGAATCGATGAACGATGGTGAGACCGCCATTCGACTTTACTTCAGCGACATAACAGATTCCACCCCGTTGTCGCGTGAGCGCGAGATCGAACTCTCGACGCGCATACAAGCGGGCGACATGGAGGCCCGCAACGAGTTGGCGCAGGCGAACCTGCGGTTCGTCATCGACGTGGCGAAGCGCTACCAGAATCGGGGACTGTCTCTTCCTGACTTGATCAGCGCCGGCAATCTCGGACTGCTCACGGCAGCTGAGCGCTTCGACGGTACCCGGGGATTCAAGTTTATTTCCTATGCCGTGTGGTGGATCCGCCAGTCGATTCTGCAAACCGTAGCCGACCAGGCTCGGACGGTTCGTCTACCCCTGAACAAGATCGGCCAGTTGAGGCAGATCACCGAGGCTGTCCGCAAGCTCGGTCAGGGCGGGACGGAAGAGCCGAATACCGACGACATCGCCGAAGAGCTCGATCTCCCAGCTCGAGACGTGGTCGGGGCGCTGTTGAGTGCGAGATCGGTCCGCTCTCTGGACGAGGCCTTCGACTCGCAGGACGACCGCAACCTGCTGGACACCCTGCCGGATCTCGCCCACGCGCCTGACAGTCAGGTTCTGGGTGCCTCGGTGAGGGGCCAGATAGACGAGATCCTCGAAAATCTGGACGGTCGAGAGAAGTACGTCGTGCTCCGCTATTTCGGCCTGGACGGTGACCAGCCCCTCACCCTGGACCAGATCGGCAACCTGCTCGGCGTCACCCGCGAGCGTATCAGGCAGATCAAGGAAAGAGCTCTGCGTCGGCTCCGGGAGTCTTCCTGCTATCCGCCTTCCCAGCCAGATCTCGACAACGACGACTTTTTTTGATATGGTACCTGCCTGAGACCATGACGGGGTGAGCCCTCAGCGAAACAGCAAACCGGATTTCGGTTTGGAAGCTCAGATGGCGGAAAAAAAGGGATTGTTGGCAATCTCTTCGCCCACCGTAGTCGCCGGGCCGTGACCGGGGTAGAGGATCACGCGCTCGTCAAGACCCAGGATTTCCGCCCTCACAGCGTCGCGCTGCCGCAGGAAATCGCTCTGGCTTCGCGTGCCCCCCATCGATCCGGCGAACAGAGCGTCTCCGACGAAAACCAGCTGGTCTCCTACCAGGGACATCCCCCCGCCTGTGTGCCCTGGCGTAGCTCGAGCCCGCAGCTGCTGGTTGCCCACCCGAATGGTGTCGCCCGCCTCGATGCCTCCCTCGACCTTAGTGCTCAGATTGCCCATCAGGTTCAGATCCGCCCGGTTGACGAGCGCTGGCGCGTCGGTGGCCTGGCAGACTTCCGACAGGGCTCCGGTGTGATCGCCGTGACCGTGAGTGAGGAGGATCGAGTCAATTTCCAACCCCGCTGCCTCCACTGCCTTAAGGACCTTCTCGGCCTCGAAGCCCGGATCGATGACGACACCTTTTCTGGTCTCTACGCATCCCACGACGTATCCGTTCATGAGAAAATCAGTGCCGAGAATCATCATCTCCACCGTGAGTCCCTCCACCGGTCTCCCCGCGGGGTAGAGTGGGAAGAAGCCCCCTTGGGCGAAGGCCAGCAACTTCTTCTCATCCAGTCCGAGGATGTGCGCCAGCCGCTGCACCTGGGCGGGCCCAGGGGTGAACTCGTAGCGCTCGATGCGCTCGACATCCTCAGAGGACAGACCCGCCGCCGTCGCTACCTCCTGCACCGATTTCTCCTGACCGCGCCGCGCTTTTCCCACCACGTCTCCGAACTCGTCTTCGAGTTGCATGTACATGCCTCCTCCTCCTGGCGACATCGGTCAGCGGGGCGACGGTCAGCTTGTAGTGAAAGGCGAAGCCTGCCGCCGTCCATTTTTCTTCCCAAGACCTCGACCCGCCCCTGGTTCTCCCGCTCTATTTCCGGATGCTCTGAACGAAGCTCTCGAAACCCTCTTCCCAGTAGGCGATGGTGTTTTCCGGGCCCAGGAGCTTCATGTAGTAGAAGGATCCTCCCAAGTCGACGATGGCGCCGAGCATGCGTTGGTGCGACTGAGGGCCGCCGCCGCCCATACCGCCGCCGAAGGTACCGGCTACGTCCACCATGGTCACGGCGACCTCCGCGCCGGCGTCCCCCACGACCAGTTCCCGCCGCACGGTATCCCTCTTGCGATCACTGAATTGGGCCTCCCACCGGGCCACATTGTCGTCCACCGATCCCCAGGGGCCGGCGAAGATTGCCAGCTTGGCGCCGACGCCGCCATCCGCTCCCGGCACCTCGTATTCGGCCTTCCTCATCGAGCTGGAAGGACGGACGCTGCGCCACTCGGAAGGGGGCACCACGGTTATGGCCCCAAGTGATTGCCGTTCTCCATCTCCACCCTCCGTAGTCTGATAGGCCGGATCCGACGGGATCTCAGCCGCCCGCGGCGATCCGCCACCCCCATCGCCCGAATTGTCGATCGCTTGCAGACCGCGTTCGCGCAGGGCGACATCAGCCGGCTGGTCGCTGTAGTTCTGGCTGCAGGCAACCATGCCCACAAACGCGGCGGCGATCAGCCTTGTGGCAGCTGCTTTTCTCATCAAGATCTCATCCTCCGCAACAGCCTGAGAGAATCGGTGTGGGCGTGTGCCCCGGGTGGGAAGCGTAGCGAGGGAATATAAGCAGGTCTGTCAGGCGTGCCAGCGACACTGTCAAACAGTGAAGAGGGGCGCAAACCATGCTATTGCAGTGCCATGAGATCGGCATAGCCGGCCAGCCCACGGCGTCTCCACGGCGTCAGCGGCGCCGTGCACGTAGGTCCCCACCGTCCTGGCTGACGGCGCCGTCGCCAACCTCTACTGAGCGACCGTCTCGCTTGATCAAGGTGCCGAAGACAGCGGGCGCGGCGGCCCGGTCGTCCGAAT
>PBRM01000065.1 GCA_002725915.1 Gemmatimonadota bacterium | reverse complement strand
GTCGATGAGTCCGTCGACCAGGTCCAGGTGGGCGCCATAGGAGCGGCACTCGATCTGGAAGGCGAGGGGGGTGTCCGCGGGCATGAAGACATGGGCCTCCAGGCCGGCGGCAGCGGCATAGGCCGCCATGGCGCCGCCGGCATTGCCGGCGGTGGGGATCGCCAGCTTGCGAGCGCCCCGGGCGGCGGCGGCGGTAACGGCGGCGGACAGGCCGCGCGCCTTGAAGGATCCGGTGGGGTTGGCGGATTCGTCCTTTACGAAGAGCCGCTGCAGTCCGGCCCACTGGCCCAACCTGACCGCCGACAGCAGGGGCGTCCACCCTTCGCCCAGGGAGACAATCTCTCCCTCCGCGGATACGGGAAGGATCTCCCGGTAACGCCACATATCCGCCCGCCGCCCTCTCAGGTCCGAGCGACTGACGGCAGCCGCGGCAGCGCCCAGATCGTAGCGGGCGAGCAACGGCGCTCCCGCTTCGGACAGATTGTGCAGCTGAGCGACGTCGTACCGATCTCCGCTGCGGGAGCATTCCAAATGGGTGAGAAAGCCGTGCAGCATGTTACCGATACAGCCTTTCGGCGCGGATGTACTCTTCAACGCCGCCGGGCAAGAGCCAGCGGACGGGCAGGCCGTCCCGGAGACGCTGTCGGATGTGGGTGGAGGAGATGTCGATTACTGGTGTCTCCACGAAGACGATCCGCGAAACCAGATCCGGATCTGCACGAGTTGCTGCTTGGGTAGGTCTCGAACCCGCCACCACGGTGCACAACTCGAGGATTCCCTCGGGGTCGTGCCAGGTGGTCATGTCGGACACGTTGTCGGTGCCGATGAGGAGGAAGAGCTCGCTGCCGGGGTTCTGCTCCCCGAGCAGCCGCAGGCTGTCCACGGTGTAGGACTTGCCGTTTCGCTCCAGCTCTACCGGCGAGGCCTCGAAACCGGGCTCGTCGGCAATGGCGCGCTCCACCATCGCCCAGCGGTGCGCGCTGGCCGCTATGTCGGCCCGATGGTCCTTATGAGGTGGGTCCGCGGCCGGCACGAAGAGAACGCGGTCGAGGGGCAGGCGCTCGCGCACGCTTCGCGCCAGCAGCAGGTGGCCGCAGTGGATGGGATCGAAGGTGCCGCCCATGACGCCCAGCCGCTCCACGAATTACCCCTCACTCTCCCCCAGACGCCTCGATCTCCGACAGCCACTTGGTCGCCTTGCGCTTGAGCTCCTCGTCCTCGGTCTGATCGATCACTTCCTCCCAGTAGTGGCGCGCCGTTTCGCTGTCACTCTCGCGCCTGGCGATGTCGCCGAGCTCGGCCATTGCCGCCAGGTACCACGGGGTATCCGGGAAGGCTCTGACCACCTCCTCGTAGGAGAGCCGGGCCGGCAACAGGTATTCCTGACGGTGGTAGAGTCGGGCCGACAGAAAGGCCTTCTTCGCCAGCCGGCTGCGACCCTCGACGATACGCTTAGCAGCGTCGTCTGCCAGCGGGCTGTCCGGGTTGTCCTCGATGAACGTCCGGAATTGGGAGAGGGCCTGATAGGTCTCCGTCTGATCGAGCTCTGGTCGCCGCATCTGGCGGTAGTAGGACTCGCCGATTTGGAACTGGGCGCGGGCAACCCAGCTGCTGTTGGAGTAGGCGTCGATGACGCGCTGGTACTCGAAGATGGCGCTGACGTAGTCCCTCAATCCGAAGTAGGCCTCTCCCAGATGGAACTGAGCGTCGGCTACCAGGGGAGAGCCGGGAAAATTGCTGACCACTCTCTGGAGCTTTTCCTGCGCCTTCAGGTATTTCTCCTGCTCCAGATCGCGCATGCCCTCTTCGTAGTAGAAGTCCGCACCCTTCAGAGAGGACTGGCTGACGGGGCCACCGCAGGCCCAGACAGACATCGCCAGAGCCATGAAGGCAAGAGGCCGAAAAAAGGTCGAGATCATATTTATGAGAGCGGGTGGAACCCTTTTATCGATTGGTGAAGAAGATGTAGATGAGGCTTCCCAGTACGGCGGAGACAATGATTGGCTCAACGAATTTCCCCCAGTTTTTCTCCTCCAGCTCTGTGTCGGCGAAATCATAGCTGCTGCTCTGCAGCACCTCAATCCTGCTCTTGGGCACGAAGTCGGCGATTTCGCTCATCGCTTCCGTCTGCCACCTCAGCTCCCCCCCCGAGGTCAATCGGAGGGCGAGGGTGAGCCGGCAGCGGCGCTCGATACGACCCCCCAGGATTCCGGATGAGCCGGTGACGCTCAAATCGACTATTCGGTAGGACAGCTCTGCGCCATCGGATCCCGAAGCTGTGGAATCGAGAGTGACCTCGAAGCCGCGGGACAACAGCTCTTCGAGCAAGAGGTGCTCAACTATCCAGTTTTCCTCAGTCTCCTCTTGAGGGAGGAGGAGCACCCGCCCATGCCACGACAGCTCTTCGCCCGCGCTGTCCAGGTCGGCAAGTCCATCCCGCACCGCCTGTCTGGCCGTGGCCACAACCAAGTCGATGTTGGTCGACAGCTCGCCTGCCCCCGCCGACGCGGAGGCGAGCAGGCTGATACAGAAAGAAGAACAGACGATGCGCGGGAACTGAATCACTTGCTTCTCAGGATTTCGATCTCTTTGCGCGCAGCAGCCAGGTACTCGCTCGCGGGGTATTCTTCCAGCAGTTTTTGAAATGCTGAGAGGGCTTCTTCTCTCTCACCCAGGGCCATCTGGCAACGGGCGATCATCACCTGCGCGTCGTCGTCTTTCTCGGTCTCGGAATAGGCGAAGACCTTGGTGAATTCGGCTAGAGCGGCGCGATACTCGTTCAATCCGTAATAACACTCGCCCATCCAATACTGAGAGTTGTCGGCCAGATTCCCACTGGGCGCCGCGCTGAGGACATCACCGAATCGCTCCAGCGCCGCCTTGTAGCGATGCTCCCGGTAGTCGTCGAGCGCGGTGCGATAGGACGCCGAAACCCCGGGCTGCGGCGTGCTGTCCCGCATTTCATCGCGGCTGCGGAGAGAGTCGAGCTGACGGCTCAAAGCGCCGAGATCTGATTCCTGTATCGCCACCTGCTCGTGAAGCTGGGCGCTTCTCTCTTCGGCTATGCTAAGGCGCGCGGCGAGGGCCTGTTCGCGGTCGTACGATGCCTCCGCCGCTCTGCTCAAGTTATCGATGTGCTCGCGCAGCTCGGTGTCGACCCGCTGCTCCATCCGCGCAGGCATCTCGCTGCCGGTCCCGGCGCAGCTTGCGACCCAGACACTACCTATGACGGAGAGCGCGACCCTGGCAGACGATCTCGCCAAGAGTGCGCGCCAGGCCCCGGTTCCACTCGACCTGGGCCCAGGCGGGGAATTTCGGTGCCGCATACAGCAGGCGAGATCGTTCAAAAGGACTCTTGACCGTCTCATTGGTTTCACCCGTCGGATTTCGCTATTTGCTCTCGGCCCGGTGCACGAGGTCCTCAGGAGGGTTGGCGGCGAATTCCTCGCAGCGATCGACGTATAGCGCCGACGGGCCATCGGCGGGGTCGATTTCGAGTGCTTGACCGAAAATCCTGGCTGCCTCGGCGAACTCGAAGCGCTCGTAGGACGCCAGGCCGCGGTTGTACAGCTCCAGAACCTGGTAGCGCTCGGGGCTCAACTCTCCCTTGCGCTCCATGATCTCATAGGCGATGACGGGCTTTTCCTTGCCCACAACCTGGATCACGTCGAGCTTGCGGTGCTCCGCCAGGTCGACTACAGCCTCCTGAATGAGGTCGTTTACCATGATGGCGGTGCCGTAGATCTTCTGCCCGCTCTCGAAGCGGGCGGCGAGATTGACGTTGTCGCCCATCATCGTGTAGTCCGTGCGCGTTCTCGACCCCATGTTGCCCACCACCATGGGTCCGGCGCTGATTCCTATGCGGACATGGGCGAAGACTCGGCCCTGCTTCTCCCAGTGGTCCCGCAGATCCCGCAGCGCTGTCGGCAGCGAGTTGTCCCGTTGCCAGCGCGCGCGCAGCTCCACCAGTTTGCGCTGCTGGTCGATAGACGACATGCAGGCGCGCACGGCGTGGTCCTCGTACTGCTCTGGCGCCCCGAAGATGGCGACGATGGCATCGCCCTCGAACTTGTCGATAGTGCCGCCGTACTCTTCGATGATGTCGCACATCTCGCTGAGGTAGTCGTTGATGAAGTGCACGAGCTCGACAGGCGTCAGGCACTCGGAGATGGTCGAGAAGCTGGCGACGTCGGAAAAGAAAGCGGTCATGACCCGTTCCTCACCGCCGAGCTGGTTGATCATGTCCGGGTTGTTCATGATCTGATCTACCACAGCGGGGGAGAGGTAGTGGCCGAAAGCTCCCTGTACGAAGTCCTTCTCCCTCTCCTTCATGACATAGCCGTAGACCGTCAGGGCGAGATAGCTGACCACCAGGGTCAGCACCGGCGCCACGACCTCCACCCAGTGTCCGACAAAAACGAAGGCGAAGAAACAGCCCAGTCCGTAGAGCACGACGATAGCAGCCACGAGGGCCGCGCCATTCAGAACCCTGAGCCTCGGAATCACCAGAGAGAGAAAAACGCCAAGGGCGATGATGAGCGTCGCATTCACCCAGGCGGGCAGCCGCTCTATGAAGATTCCCTGCAGGATGGTGTTCAGCACGTTGGGATAGATCCCCACCATGGGGTAGTTTCCCTGCACCGGGGTGACGCTGAGATCGATCGTCCCCGGGGCCGTGAGCCCGTACATGAGGATCTTGCCCCGAATGTCGTCGGGAGTAAGCAGACGGCCCTGGTTGCGGACATAGGGGTAGAAATACAGGGGCCGAGCCGAGGCGGGAATGCGCCCGTCAACCAGAATCGGGCGCACGAAGTAATAGCACTGGCCCAGGTCGTCAGCATCTTCGTCCGGCAGGGCCGCCCGCAATTGCTCGAAACTGATGTCGGGATCTCCCTCGAAGACCTCGGCGACGCGATTGGTGCGCTCAATCTGGTCGAAGAGGCCGATGGCGTCCTCGCCGGGGTCCGGCAGGCCCTTGGACCGCCAGAATTCGGCGGCCGTCAACTCCGGGTCCCGCCTCAAGCCGGCCTCGATTCCCGAGGCCCGGATCCAGGCTTGTATTCCATTCACATTGGCGTCGCGGTCGGTGAACTCCGTCTGGCTCAGGGCGCTCAGCATTCTTGTCGGACTGCGCACCATCGGGTCCGCGGCGGCGATGCTCTTGATCAGGTCCAGAATACGCTGCTGCCGCCGGCGTACGGCCGTTTTCCTGAGGGCGTCATGCGGATAGTGGACGAAGCTCTCCTCCCACCGTCCGACCCAGTTGACCGACATACTGCCATCGTCGTCGATGGGAATCTCCACATCTCGGACGGTGCCGTCCTCGAACCGGGCATCCGGCAACCGGACGAAGTCACCGGGCAAGATTTCCACCGCACTGGTGGGTACCTGGAGGAAATCGCAAACCATGGCAAGAGCCATGGACGGGAAGACGATGTCCTCGTACTGGTACACGAGCGGATAGCGTCGCCGCGCCCCGTCTGCGTCCTTCGTCGTCTGGGCATAGGCGAATCCGCGAGCGGCATCCCTCAGCACCCTGAGCGGCGGATCGAAGTTGATGCCGCGCCACAGGGTGCTCTCATCGGGATTTACCATCAGCCGGGGCGCCCTCTGGCGGATGACTTCCAGGGCAGCATCCTGGTCGGCATTGCGGGTTTCCACCTCCACCTCAGTGAAATCCAGAGAGTCAGTCCGGTCATCTTCCTGCGGCACTACGATGGTCTGTGCCAGGTAGACGTTGCCGGCCTCAGCGAGGGTCTGGCGGAACATCTCGTCGTAATCGGACCGCGAGAGCAGCTCGTCGATCGACGGGCCATCGACCTCGTTGAGGGCTTCGATCTGCGCCTCCGAGATGAGTTTCGTGCTGGGCTCTACAAAGAAGACATCGAAGCCGACCATACGCACCCCGTAGGCGCTCAGCAGGCGGACGATCCCGATGTATTTGTCCCGCGTCCAGTCGCCGTGACGCCCCTCCTCCTCCAGACTGAGATCGTCGATGTCGATGGTACCCAGGTGCTGGTTGACTGGCGGCATCCCAAACAGCCGGTTCCTGAAATCAAAGCGCAGGTCGTAAGTGNCCAGCTCCGCCNTCCGGTAGGCGTTCGTCANAGTGANAAAGAACACGAGAACGCCNACCAGGGGTCCGATGTAAAGCTGCCCGCGCTGCTGGGCNTTTTTCTGNTCTTCTGCCATGCTCGNAAGGTGATGTCAGTNCGACAGCTCAGGTGAAGCCGAGTANGTAAATATATGCAAAAAACGAAGGCCGGTGCTTGAGTTGACCGACCTTCGCAAGCGAGATTTCATGGCCGACAGATCCGCGCCCCAGATGAGGCGGTTTCTTACTTCGCGGCCGACAACTGCATCAACGCCTTCTGCGCCTTCTCCGCCCAGGGGGTCTTGGAGTGGTTCTTGGTCAGCTGGAGGTAGTAGTCCTTGGCGTCCTTTTTCTTCCCGAGTTTTTCGAAGCACTGAGCGACGTAGAATTTTTGTTTGGGGGCGTCGGCACTCTTGGGGTTCTCGGCGATGAGCTTCGTCAGGACATCGACCGCCTTCTTCAATTTGTCCTGACTCGGGTACCTCTTGGCTCCCTTGTAATACAGCTTGTCGAGAACCGGATTCTCGGCCTCAGCACCCCGCACACCGGCGACGGTGACCGTCGCCTGGAGTTTGTACTCCTTCTCGGTGACTATGTCGTCGACCTGTGTCCAAATCGCCTTCATCCACTCCTCGTCAAGGGCCTTCTCGGCGGCAGTCTTTGACTTGGACGCCGTCGTCTTTGACGATGCCGAGGTCGCCTCCTCCTTCACTTCCTTCTTCGCCTCCTTCTTCAGTTCGGTCTCGCCCTCCGCGGCGAACAGCTGACCGGAAGCCAAGCTCCCGGCCAGGATCAACGAGAAAGCCCATTTCGACATTTTCATGTCCTATCCTCCTTGAGAGTGGGTGGGGTGGTCGCCGCTGAGGCGGACACCCGCCGTATGTGACTCGAATTCATCTATCCAAATGTTCGGCATTTCCGCAACCGGCGGCTATGACGGGGATCACATTCTCTTTTATTCCCCTGTGGACTGCTCATCCCGGGCGGGCTTTTCCCCCGCCGAGCCGGTAGCGGAGAGGAATTCGAAGCGCCCTGCGTAGGAGTCGTCCTGAGACAGCACCTGGCGATACGCCACGTCCGCCATCTGATGGTTCCCCATAAGGAAATGTGCCAGGGCGATGTTGAGTCGGTACCCGGTCTGATCAGGTTCCAGATCGGAGGCCCCCGAGAATAACTGCAGGGCTTCGGCATATCGACCCCGGCGGCAGAGGACGACGCCCCTGGCATTGCGAGCGTCGGCGAACCGGGGGTCCGCCTTCAGGGCCTGATCGAATTGCTCCTCAGCCTGGTCAAGCCGCTTTTGGCGCAGATAGCCGACGCCGATGTCGTAGGCGCCCTGGGAATCGCCTACTGTGGACAGAAAGTCGAAGAGCTCGCCATAGGTTTCATCCAGCGCCAGGACCTCCTCGAAGACCTCACCGGCGGACTGGCGCTCTCCTTGCAGTAAGTAGGCGAGGGCGATGTTTATGCGCACGCCGTTGTCGTCCACCAGTTGCAGGGAGCGACTGAACCACTCCAAGGCCTCCTCGTACTGGCCCCTTTTCACGAGGATCACTCCCTGGGCATTCAGGGCGCCGGCATGGTCGGCGTTCATGCCCAGCGTGAGGTCGAACATGTCCCGCGCTTTTTCCAGGTGGTTGGCCCGCAGATAGGCTGCCCCGGCATCGTAGGCCCCGGTGGGCGTGTCGAGAGAGGTGACGTTGCCGAGGGCGATCTGGTCGGTGTGCTGGTCGAAGTACACCACATCTCTGGAGAGCAGGTTGTCGATGGCGGCGGCGGGAGGCAGCTCGATCGCAATGGCGGAAAGCACCGCCGGCTTGTAGGTCTGTCTCCACTGCCAGACGTTGACCTCTTCGATCAGCTTGCTCGCCTTGAGCCGCTTGTACTCCGACACGCCACTGCGCCAGGCATCGGCAAAGGTGAAGCCGAACATGGTGGTCTCTACCGGTATCCAGATGCGACCCTCCCACTCCACGTATTCCGCCGCTGTGAAGTGGTCTTCAGCCTGGTCTGTCGGCACGCCGCTGTCGAACATGAGGTAGATGTGCCCCTTGCCCGGGTCGTTGGCCTCGAGGAAGGCGGTGTCGATGCTCAGGTTCTCGAGGAGGGAGGCGTAGAGCACGGTGAGATCGTCGCAATCGCCCACCTTGGTGGCGGTTCCCTCGGGCTTGTGGAGCAGCTCGCTGGGATACTGGACCGTGTCGAAGATGGTTTTGTCATCCGACACGTTGGCGAACGGGGTTTTCTGATCGGCCTGATAGCTGATCCGGTACACCCCCATGGCGTCGAACAGAAGGACCGCCTTGCCGATATTCGAGCGGTTGAACTTGCTCGACAGCAGCTCGTCGTACCGCTGCACCAGGCCGCGGGCCATGCCCGACACCGCCAGGTCATCGGGGGTGACGAAGGCGGCGGCCATGCCTGGGATGTTCCAGCTGAGCTTCCCCTTGCCGGCTACGTAAACGCGCTCCAGCAGACGATCAACCGTCTGTTCGGCGCGGTTCCGGGTGTAGGTCACGGTGAGCAGCGGGGTCACGAGATTGTCGTAGTAGGCTTGGGGTTCGTTGAAGAGGTCGTGATCGAAGGTGATCTTGAAGGCGTATTTCTCGGTGCTCTGAGGTGGGAGAACGATGTTTTCCTGGTGGGGGACCGTCATCACCTTTGGCAGCAGGATCGAAACCGTGGCCTCGATCGGCTCGGGGGCGGAGTTGGAGATGACGACGTCGCAGAAGTCGCTCTCTTCATAGTGGCGGTACAGCGAGCGAAAGATGGGGTTGGGGCGTATGGTGGCGTCCTTGATGGCCACGACTCTCGGATTGTAGGACAGGGAGAGGGCGGTGTAGTGCGTGGCGTCCAGGACCGGATGTCGCTCGTAGGCGTAGTCGATCCGGGCGAAGCGGTAGTTGACCCCCAGACCGAAGGTGGACGTAGTGGCGTCGGCGAAGCTCTCGGGGGAGTCCCGCTCGGTCTTGATGCCCGCCCTGAGAGCGAGCTGACCGCGAATCCAGTATTCGGCGCCGACGCGGAAATGGTCGTCCAGATCCGCGCCCACGGTCAGGCCTTCGATCGGCTTGTGCGCCAGGCCGACGCGGTAGCGGGCTTCGAAGACATTCTCGCTCAGCCCGCTGTCGTGCTCCAGGGAGGTGCCGCCGATGTCCTGTACGGCCAAACCGAGACGCGCGCCGAAGGGCAGGGGAAGGAGGAGACCGGCGTCGAGTCCTAAACCCGAGGCGTCCATGACGGTGATACCGTCGAGGTCCGCCTTCTGGCTGCGAAACTTGGCGCTGATCCCCACCGAGGCATTGCCTATGATGGGCCGCAGTCGATCGATGTCGTTCCGGTAGGCGTAAGCCAGCGAGATCTTGTTGGCGCCCGATTCCAGTCCGAGGCCGCCCTGGTCGTCGTCGAAGCCGCGGTTGAACCAGTCGATACCGACGGCGTGGCTCTCGCCGATGGGCAGGACGTAGCTCAGATAAGACTCCTTCAGGCCCAGGCCGAAACGATCGGCGTAGGAGAGGGCGAGTTCCTGTCGCTGCAGCGAGACCACGGCGGCCGGATTCCAGCTGACGACGGTGGCGTCGCTGGCCACGGCTGTGAAGGCCCCTCCCATGCCGATGGCACGAACCCCGAGATCGGGCTGCTGAGGCGTTGCGGCCACTCCCGCCCCCGCCCGGATCAGGGCGAAAGTCAGGGCGAGGCCGATCCCCCCCATCAGGCGCGGATAACCTCGCAGCCGGCATTGGGGAGCGCAGCCCGTGGTCGTCGACTCACGAGGCCTCGCCAAGCTCTCCTGTGTGGGCAGCTTTATCAACAGGGCTACCTCGGCTCCTCAAGGGTGATGTGTTGACCGCCGCGCACGTTTTCGCGGATTCCCGGCACCGTGTTGCCGGGGAAGCGAACCTCCACGTTGTAGGGGCCGCCCGGAGCGCCGAAAATGACTTCGGCTGGGCCAGACCCGGGCAAGACCTGACGGTAGGCGACGAGGGAGTCATTGACGGCATCGAAGAGTCTTATCTGGACGCCGATCCCGGAGAGGTTGATGCCCCCCTGATCGGGGCCTAAGCCCCGCACTGCGACCTTGATAAAGAGGGCATCGGGGGTCTGGTTCTGGTACAGGCGGTTGCCTTCACCCCAGCCGTCTGTCATGTAGAGGTCGGGGGCGCCGTCGCCGTCGAAGTCGCCCCAACCGCCAGACAGGTGGGCCGTTGTACCCGGGGGCAACCCAGCAGCGGCGGTGGCGTCGCCGAAGGCCCCGTCGCCGTCATTGGCGAACAGCACGTCGGGCTGTTTGGCTTCGTCGGCGCCCGTGGCCAGGTACAGATCGAGGTCGCCGTCGCCGTCGTAGTCGGCCCACGCGGCCATGGCGGTGATCCACCCCGAGCTGCTCTGGCGCACGCCAGCGTCGATGGCCACGTCGGTGAAGCTGTCGCCGCCGTCGCTGCGGAAGAGGTTGTTGGCTCCCACGTTGGCGAGGAAGAGATCGAGGTCGCCGTCGTTGTCGTAATCCCCCCAGGCCCCGCTCTGGCCGATCTCGGTGTTGGCGACGGTCAGGGCGCAGGCGACGTCGGTGAAGAGACCGCCCGAGTTCAGATCATTCCTGAACAGGGAGTTCTCCTGCTCGCGGTTGACGACATAGAGATCGAGGTCGCCGTCGTTGTCGTAGTCCACCCATGAGAAGCCGTTGGTGTCGCGCCGGTCGTTGACGCCGAGGTCGAGGATGGGCTCGAGGGTGCCGTCACCGCCGTTGTGGTAGAGCTCGTTGTCGAAGTAGAACTTGCCCAGGTAGTAGTCGAGAAAACCGTCGTTGTCGTAGTCTCCCCACGCCACCGAGGTGACGCTGCCCCGCTTCTCCAGGTTGGAGAGCAAGCGGGAACGGCCGATCTCGGTGAAGGAGCCGGAGTCGTTCTCGTACAGGAAGTCCTGCTCGAAGAAGTCGGCCACGTAGAGATCGGGGTCGCCGTCGCTGTCGTAGTCTCCCCAGGCAGCGGCGACGCTGTTGTAGGTGTTGGCCACGCCGGCCTGGGCAGCCACATCGGTAAAGGTGCTGTCGCCGTTGTTGCTGAAGAGGGCGTTCGCTGGAATCGAGTACACCCGGTCCCAGTTGGTCACGTAGAGGTCCAGATCTCCGTCCAGGTCGTAATCGGACCAGGCGAAGTTCGTACTGAAGAGACCGGAATTGGCCACTGCATGCCGCTCCGCGTCCTGAACGAAGGTCTGCCCGATGGCCGACAGAGGCGCGCTGAGGACGAGGAGGGCGAAGAGGGGGAGGCTGAATCGGCTTTTGCTCATCTTCCTATCTCACCACCGCTACAACCTTCTCGGCCCGCTTGTCGCCGGCGCTGACCACGACGATGTAGAGACCACTGGACACGATGTCCTCGTCTTCGTCCCTGCCGTCCCACGCCAGGGAGTTGCGCCCAGGCGCCATCGGTGTGTCCCGCGCGATGACGCGCTCGAGACGGCCGGAAGCGTTGTAGACGCGCACGGTGACATCGGCCGGCGCGGTCAGATCGAAGGAGATGTCGGTCTCGCTGCTGAGGGTGCCGCCCATGGGGGCGAATGCCCGCGGCTGGCAGTCCACATCCTGAATCGCCGCGGAGCCTAGACCGATCGAAAGGTCCTCGAAGAGGGCGAAGATGCCGAGCTCCTCGACCGTCGTTCTAACCGACCTTGTGGACGGGTCGGCAGTACCGCCGACGCGCCGGATTACGGATCCCTCAACCGTGAACACGCCCAGCCGCGTGGGATTGCGCCCCCCCAGATCCGTCTCGGTATAGCTCAGTGTAAGGGAGACGGGCTTGCGCAGGATCGCTTCCCCAACATCGATCTCGTAGGCTTGTCCCACGAGGGTGACGCTACCGTCCTGAGCGATCGCCTTTCCTCCCGTAAGGGAACCGCCGCTGATGTCCGCCACGCGGATGGCCACCTCCCCGTTGCCTCCTTGAAGGGAGTTGGGCGGGAAGAAGAGCGCCAAGGTGCCTGCGGAATTGCTCACGGTCTCGCCCCTGCCGGTGTCGGCGATCCGAGCGGCGGTTGAGAACACCCAGGTGGAGCCGGCGTCGGCCAGCTCACCCAGCACCTTCCGCTCCACTGAGACTCTGTATTCGGTGAAGGGTCGGAAGCCGCCGACTGGAGCGAAGTTGACCAGGGAGTCATTGACGGCCCCGAATCCGGTGATGAGCACCTTCGCAAAGGGGGCGTCTCCGGCGTTCCGGCCGACCTTCGCGAGCGAGCGACTGGCCAGCTGAAAACCGGTCGCGTCCCGACTGGCGATGCGGCCCGAGAACCGGATCTGGATGGTGGCCGTGGAAAGGGCAACCCCTTCTGCTCCCGCTTCCGGCTCGGTCCCGACCACAGCGGGGGTCTCGGTGGTGAAACGCCAGGGCCGCGGTGGGGGGCGGTCCGCGGCGAGGCTTCCCAGAAGCGAGGGACGCACACGCGCCTCGTACAAGGCGCCAGGCTCGAAGTCGATGGGCGGCAGGCTGACGGTGAGGGAGTCGATGTCGTAGAGGAACTCCTCGTCGGCGAGGGCCAGCTGCTGGCCCGCTCTGGTGACGCTGAAGTTGCGGGAGTCGACGAGGTTTGCATCCACGGGGCTGGTGAAGACGACCTCCAGACGGCGAAGGCCGGCGGGAATGACGTCGCCGTCGGCGGGATTGGTGAACGCTATCCCCGGCACCTGGGTGGTGAATTCCCAGCGGAAGTCGGCCGTTGCCCGCGGGCCTGCGACGGCGGCGGAAATAATCGCCCGGTAGGCGGTGCCGGCCCGCAGCCCTTCGGTCGGAGCGAAGGTGAGGGTTCGCTTGCCGAGGTCGTAGCTCTGGGTGATGGGAATTTCGCGCCCCTCGCGGAGGAGACGCACACCGCCGTCGGCCAGGGCCGCTTCGTCGATCGCATTGTCGAAGACGACGCGTAGATCCGGCTCCCGCACCGATACATCGTTGTCCCCATCGTCCGGAGTCCGGCTCA
>PBRM01000064.1 GCA_002725915.1 Gemmatimonadota bacterium | reverse complement strand
TTACGCCGTCCGCAGCCGTCTCGGTCTCCACCGTTGGCTGACCTTCAGTCACCATTCGCCGTACTGGCGCCAGCCTGGGCCGCGCCTACGTCATAGTACTCGAGATCCCTCGCCGTTGGCGCGGTGCTGGACTGGACGTTGACCGTTCCGTTCAGCGTTCACCACCGTCTCGCCTGGCTGGCATGCCTGTTGACCACGGCGGCGATTAGCTTTCTTGTTCTGAAGAGATACCGTCTTCGCTCGGCTCGATTCGCAGCCGCAAGAGCAGAAAACCTCTTTCTTCGAATTGGAGATTAGTTGATGGCAAGCAAGGTTAAGGTAGGCATCATCGGTTTGGGCTGGCCCGGACGGGAGCATTTGAAGGGTTACAAGCAGAGCTCCGGTGCACGCGTCGTCGCCCTGTGCGACATGAATACCGATATCGCCCAACAGCAGGCTGAAGAGCACGGCATCGCCGAAGTCTACACCGACCACCAAAAAATGCTGAGAGGGGCCGACATCGACGCGGTGAGCGTGTGTCTGCCCAATTATCTGCATGCCCCGGTAAGCCTCGACGCCCTGCGCGCCGGCAAACACGTGATTTGCGAAAAGCCGCCGGCCCTGGACGCCAAACAGGCCGGTAAAATGGCCGCCACGGCCAAGGCCGGCCGCCTGACGCTCATGTACGCCCTCTGCCAGCGCTTCAGCGGGGCGGCCCAGCTGGCCAAGGACTTTATCGACAAGGGCGATCTGGGCGAGATCTACTGTGGCCGCGCCGTCTACCACCGTCGCCGCGGCATTCCGACGGGCACGAATTCGTGGTTTGTCGACAAGAAGCGCAGTGGCGGCGGCGCCCTTATCGACATAGGCGTGCACGCGCTCGACTGCGCCTGGTGGCTTATGGGCACGCCGAAGCCGGTATCCGTGTCGGGCTCCGCCTATCAGAAATTCCACCACCTTGTGCCCGAAGGCACGAACTTCGACGTGGACGACTCGGCCTTCGGGCTGATCAAGTTCGACAACGAAGCGACCTTGATCCTCGAGTGCAGCTGGGCGCTCAATCTGCCGGGCGGCAGTGCCATTCAGGTCGCGGGAACCAAAGGCGGCGCCGAGCTCAGTCCGATGACCCTCTTCCTCGAGAGCGATGGCATTCAACTCGACGTCACTCCTCAAGTACCTCAAACCGACGCCTTCGCCGGCCAGACCGGCCACTTTGTCGAGTGCATTCAGCAGCGAAAGACACCCGTCATGTCAGCCGAGCAGGGCGTGCAGCTCATGCAGATGCTGGATGGTATATACAAGTCCTCGGCAACTGGAAAGGAAGTGAGGATCAGGTAGATGAGCGGTCCGTCGCCAGCCGTCTGCCCCGAAGGTCGTAGCATGGCGAGCGGCCGGGATAGGCCGACCTCTGTATGTTGCCCGTTTCAGCCGTAACATGAAATCCCGAATCACAGTTGGAAAAGCCGTTTCGCCAGACGGCACTCGCCTGGAACTATTCGAACACGACGGCGAATATCTCATCGTGGCCGATGGTCTGCCGTTGATGTCGAGTCGCATGCACTTTTCCGAAGTTGAGCTGTCGCGGGTCGTGTGCGAAAACCTGAAGCCGGATGCGAGAGTGATGATCGGTGGCCTCGGTCTGGGATACACCCTGCGTTCGGCCCTGGAATTGCTGCCGAAATCCGGCACCGCCGTGCAGGTCGAGCTCGTCGCTGAAATCGTCGCTTGGAATCGTGGGCCGCTGGGAAAATTGGCAGATCATCCTCTGGACGACCCGCGCACCGAATTGGCTGTAGACGACGTGGCGAAGGTAATTCGCCATGCCCACAACGAGTTCGACGCCATCATGCTCGACGTCGACAACGGACCCTCCGCGTTAGTCGACGAGCGCAACGGCTGGCTTTACACCGACGACGGCCTGCAGGCCATCAGGCGAGCGCTCAAACAGGGCGGAGAGGTCGCCATATGGTCCGCCGACGACGAGCCGGAGTTTCCGAGCCGCATGCGCCGCAACGGGTATTATTCCGACCGCCACCGAATCCGTGCTCACAAGGGAAAGGGCGGAGGTCGACACGTGATTTTCACCGGCAGGAAGTAGCCTGCACGCAAGAACCGTGGTGACCGTTGAAGGGGGCGAGAGAAGCTACTCCCGGAACTAAATTGAGCTACGCTAACTCTGGCTTGCTGGCCAGTACGTGGATAAAACGCAGGTTTGCCCCACTTTCACCTTCGCCCACTAACATCGATGCCATGATGCCGTCCGTGAAGCTCCTCGCTCGCCGGGGTGCGAGCCAACGCCGTGACGGGGGCGGGCGAGACCGCCAGCGCCACCTTCGAGGAGCACCCCCAGGCCCGCTGGCCGGGAATGGTTCTCTCCCAGGTCCTTTGGGCAGGCTTGGCCTTCACCACTATTCTGGGCTGTCCCCGTCTGACCGCACCACGAGCGGCCCTGCGCGGCCTGCCTCTCACCCTCGGGGCCTCTGCCCCCCAAGGAGCCGGGGGGGGATTGTTGAGAGAGGTATGCGCGCCGTTCGCCGACGGTGTTGATGTACCTTCGGCGACAGTTCCCGCCTCCTCGCCATCGGCGAGATCTTTTTCAAATTCCTTCATGATTCCCCTCCCTATCAAATCGGCACGAATGACTTCTCGAAGAATTCGAGCTGTCCGCTGACAGTACCCGTTTGCCCCGGCTCCAGAGTCCCGAAGTGCACGCCCATGTCGGTACACGGCCAATGGCTCCATCCGAGAATGATGGCGTCAGGGGATGTCAGTTGGATGAACTGCTGGCTGGCGCCGTCAACCCGCCACGCGCGCACGGCCCCCTGTGTCGCCTGAATGTGTGGCTGCCATCTTGCCTGGTGGTTGCCCCCGATGCGCTGGGCGATTTCTGCGTGCTCGGCCACCGGACACCACTTCAGCCATCTCTCGAGAGGAGCGTCAAGGCAGTTCACGGCTACCCAGGGATCCTCCGGCTCGCCGACCGGCAGCTCACAGTTGGCTTGAAATGCTCGCCCCCAACGGTGAATGAAACACAACCACGCCCAGCAGTCAGGCCATTCCTGCCCGGATCGGTTGGTTACGCCTATCTCGAAGGTCAGGGCGTCCTCTTGACTGCGGACGTGACAGCTGCAGGTGCCGCTGGTCGGCCCCGCTTCGGCACTGACTGGGGCATCCACATAGGACACCTCACCCGTGCCTTCTTGGCGCCATTGAACGTTGGGCTGATATCCAAATGAACGTGATGTATCACCGAAAAATTCCGTCAGGCGAAGCGCCCAAAGTAGTTCATCGAAATCCGAGTGCTCAACTATCAGTGTCGGCAGGGCGACATCCTCCTTCAGCTCGGTGGGAATATCCGACCTGCGTTCACGGAACAATTCAAACGATGTCACCTTGATCATGGCACGAGCTTCCCTAGCTTGCCGATGTGCAGCTGTGTTTCGTAATCGAATGCCACGTGTCCTCCGGTCGCGTGCTTGAGATGGGTCTGAGCCGGCATGAAGCCCCCATTCGCCGCTTTCCTTTGCCAGATCGATGAATCCATCCCAGTCCTGTGGCGTCGCGCTCGACGTATAGACACGATAAGCGGGTCCTATCGATAGTGTCTATATCGGTTGGCCGTGGAGTCGAGAGGGACGGGGGCTCATCTTCCGGTCGTGGATAGGTAATTCGTGGGCACCCAGCCGATGGCGCGCAAGCATGGACGGCACCGATGCCTTTACTACGTATAGGTCGAGGCCGGCCGTCGACATCAATCTCCCACCGTTCTCGCCGAGTTCCATGGTCAGACGCTGCCTGTATGCTTAACTCGATATGAGATCTGCGCAACACTAGCCGCGACGCGCATTGCAGCAGCGATGGGGGCAGTTGTCGAGAACTGGTCCGTTAACAGGACCGAAAAGACGCACGGCGTGTTCTATGAACTGGCGCACGAACGCTATGGCAACCGAGGGACGCCCCACCCGGAACAACCGAAGATGGGATCGAACGGCAGAAGCTCATGTGCGCTGCCGCTGAGATGCCCCTCTGTTGGCCCCCGCTTGAGAAAGTATAGACGGAACAAAGGGGGTGCGGTTGGCACGGTCAAGGATTTCGGGTTTGATTTCAGGCTTGTCTTGGGGTAGTTTGGAGTCGGCTACGGTGTTCTATGTGCTGTCCTGGCCCGGCACGGGCGCAGACCCGATGGATAGGGCCGACGTCGGGGTAAGACGCTGTCACCAAAAATTACAATCATTTCTAGGTTCTCTCTTTTCCTGCCCTGTCGAAGCGTGGCCCTTGAAGTAGAAGACGGAGGTTCCGTGACTATTGTGGCGTTGTCATGATTGGTTGGCGAGAAAGGGATCTGAATAGAGCGCCATGAACGCCCTCTTAACGCCAGAACAAACCCGCCTTTTCCGCCACAACGGTTTCCTCAAACTGTCTCATCCCCTCCCCCAAGAAACCGTAGAAGACCTCAAAGCCGCTGTCTGGGCCGACCTCAATAACGAAGTCGAGCCCATCGTCCGCAGCTCCGACGGCACCCCCGTGCGCCTCTCCCAGATCATGGACCGCAATAACACTATCTTCCGCCAGGCCGCCACCAGCCCCCCGGTCCTCGACCCTCTCGAATCCATCCTGGGTCCCAACATCGAAATCGTCAGAAACCGCCACAACCACGCCACCCTCAACCTCGCTTCTAAAAACACCGACCGCTTTCACCGCGACATCACCCAGTGGACCCAACCGCTGGCCACCGTCATCTTCTACCTGGAAGAAACCCACCTCGACAACGGCTGCACCCAGCTCATACCCGGCTCCCACCTGCTGCCGGGCATCAACTACCTGCACAACATCGACCAGGAGCCCTGGGTCGTCGATTCCGGCATTGTCCACCAGGCTGTTCCCATGCCCATGCCCGCCGGCGGCATGCTGCTCATCGACAGCCTCGTCTTCCACCGCATCGGCACCAACCACACATCCAACACCCGCATGAGCATGACCATCGGCTACCGCAGCGTCGACGAATTGGCCGGCGTCGAAGACCCCAAATGCCTCCAGGCCCGCGGCGAACGCCCCTACACCGGCAACGACCAAACCTAGGCGGGAGCTGCGTCGCAACCAAGGCAGCAACGGAACGAGATCTACACCGCGGTACAGGACGCCGATCCAGATGAGCAGGGCATGATCCTGCTCGGAGACTTCAATTTGCCGCCCGTGCCGGCGCTACGACGCCCAGCGCCAATTATATCGGACAGGTGACGCGCTTGCTTTTCCGGCTGTCGCATCGGCCACCCGGGGTCTGGCCCGACAACCCGGTGACGGGAGGTGGTGCAGCGGCGACTGGACGACGAGTGCGGCACGGTTGTTCGGGGACGCTTAACACCCTACGTTCAGGTGAGGCTTGTGGTCCTGTCGGCAGCGGCTGGATCTCCAGTTCATCTATCGCGAGCAGGTAGCAGAGGGAAGCCAGATCATGCCAAGAAAGCGAATAGTTCAGGACGACTTTCGAGACTTCAGGCGGGACCGCTTCGTCGACGCCCAGTCGAGCCCAAACGCCCGGCTGGCCCCGACCTTGTTGCTGACGAACGAGAGCGGCGTCAACGGCGACATCCCCGAACAGCTGAGCCGCGACGACTGGGCTCGCGTTCAGTTCGACATTCCCTCGGCCCAGGTCGCCGGCGCCGAATTAATTTTCTATGTGAAGGGCGCGAACAGCACCGCGGAGAAGCCGATGCGCATTCTGGTCAATGACCAGGGCATCAATCACTATCAGAAACTCGAGCGTATGACGAACGGCGGTTGGGACCGGAAGCGGATTCCGGCCCGCTACCTAAAGGACGGGGTCAACACTTTTGAGCTTGGCATGAACGGGGCTCTTTTCATCGATCCGGGAGCTGGCGGTCGGAGCAGCCGCAGTTTCGACGGCGGCGCTACCTGGCATTCCAACGCTATGGGACCGGACGGACAGCTGCAGGGCGAATACCTGGTGCGGTTGCGACTGAAGGGATTCGCTCCTCTTGGCGAACTGGTTTCGCCCGTCTGCGACTTGGCGCATCTGGACGGGGACGGCATCGCGCCCCAGGTCGACCTCCGCCGCTTGCGCCTTTCTGCTAAAGCTAAGAAGCCGCGCGGAACTGAAATTTTCTTTGAAATGCGGTCCGGTTCGACGCCCACCTATGAACCCCGTAGTTGGACTTCCTGGCAGGCCGGAATGACCATAGAGGACCCCGGACGGTTTGCCCAGTGGCGAGCCAAGCTGAGCACCAAATCCGCCGCTGTGACCCCAGTACTGGCCAGTGTGGGATTGACAGTGGAGTACACCGAGGCCCGCGACTCCCTCAAGGGGGTCGAGCTAGTTCAAATCGATCATCCCGAAATTTCCTACAGCTCTTATGATTTCGACTATCTCGCTCCCCATTATCAGGTAAACAGGCTGGTAAAACAATACTGTCTGAAGGACGTGATCGCGGCCGGCGAATCGGACCTGGAGAAGTTTGCCCTGCTGCGGGACTGGGTCCATAGTCAGTGGCTGGGCTGGCAGGCGGCCAACTACCCCTTCTGTCCATCGTGGAACCCGCTGGAGATTCTCGAAACGACCAAAGGCAACTGGGGGTTCGGCATGTGCACCCACTACGGTGCGGTNTTCGCCGGTTGCGCNTCNGCGCTGGGTTACGTCGCCCGGGTGCTGGTGGTCGACCACCATTGTNTGGCCGAAGTCTGGTCCGACGAACTGCAGAAGTGGATACTNCAGGATCCGGGNCCGGGCCGCGAGCACGACGCGACCTATGAGCTTCGCGGTGTTCCGGTGAACGCGCTCGAGTTTCATCGGATGCACCGGGCCGGCACGGCCCACCGGCTGATGATCAACAAACTGCCTCAGAAAACCAAAGAGAGGATGACCAATTCGTGGGGGGGCCTGTTCTGTCGCTTTGGAATTCCTCTGCGCAACAACCACCTGGTCCAGGCCGAGCCGGCCGAACTGCACCACGGCTACAGCCAGTATCACTGGGACGGATACCTGTGGTGGTCGGCCGACGTCGACCCGAAGTATGCAGAGTACTCGTTGCAGACGACCCGTCCCGCCGATTTCAACTGGTCGGTCAATCAGACCCGCCTCTACCCGCGAGCCGGCGGGGAGCGGGGGGTGCTCGAAGTGGACGTGGAGACGGCGACGCCTAATTTTTCGCACTTCGAGACGCGGATCGACCAGGGCGAATGGCAAAGGTCAGAGGCGCCGATCTGTTGGCCGTTGCAAGCCGGCGTCAACCGACTGGAAGTACGCGGGGTGAATTCTTTTGACAAGGTTGGTCGCGTCGCGCGACTGAAGGTCGCCTACGCGGGTTAGGGAAGCCGTCGATCGCCCGGCGCCGGCCCGGTGAGGGGCTGGCTCAAAACTGGAGCCCGTGACCGACCAGGGCCGTCTCCACTTGACTTGGACTTTCAAAAGCGACAACGGCCATGCCCATCCTTTCGGCTGGTTCGAGCATTGGCGGCTTATCGTCGACAAACAGGCACTGGGCAGGGGGGTGTGCCGCTTTCTCCAAGACCAGTTCATAAATCCTGGGATTCGGTTTCCTGATGCCGACCCGATGCGAGAACACCCCATCTTTGAAGCGATGCAGAAACCCGTACGTCTCTTCCAGGTATTCGATTCTATCCTCGACATTGTCGGAGAGATAGAGGAGTTCGTAACCGGCAACACCCAGTCGATCGATCAGGCTTACTGTGCCGGGGATCGGTTTATAGGCCTGGAGCCAGGTGGTCGCGAGCTGCTCGGTCGGAACCTGTAGGTTCCAGGCTTCCACGGCCCCCTCCCAGAACTGGCTAGAGGTGACTGCACCATGCCGATAGCGGGAGCCGAGATCGCCCATGACGATGTCTCGAACTTTTGCTTCCGCAAGTCGGTAGGTGGCGCTGATTTGCTCGATCGCTATGGCGCTGCCGTCGGTGAAGTACACCCCACCCAGATCGAAGATGACTGTCCTGATCATTACCGAAGGTCTGGTCCGGACATAACGCTCGGACAATCGAGGAGGATTGAGTTTTCAGTCAACGAGGCGCCAGTGCGTGCTCATCAGGCAGGTGGGCTCCCCGGGATTCTCGACCTGGTAGTAAATGGTGAGAATCGAACCGTCTTCCAGCACGGCCGAGGCCGGGTAGCCGAGATCCTTGCCCAGGCCTGTGATCAGGACCATTTCGTCGCTCCACGTCTCGCCCTCGTCATCGCTTACCCGGGACCGCTGTCCGAACGGCGAGAGCCGGAGTCCGTAGACCAGAAGAATGCGGTCGTCTTCGAGGCGGAGCATGTGTGGAGGGTATCCCAGAATCTCCGTCCTGCGGGTTTCGGCCCAGGTGCGGCCGCCGTCCAAACTCTCCGATTGCCACATGATCTTCTTGCTCAGGTCCGAAATACCCCAGCGGAACAGGCCGACGAGCTTGCCGCTCTTGGCTTCCACCATGTACGGCTCGCCCAGACCGATGCCTTCGGGTGTGGGTACGGTACCGATCACGTTCCAACTGCGTCCCTGGTCGGTGGATTCATCAACGGCCACCGCACCCTTGCCGTCTAAGGTACAATGGCCCAGATAGACCAGCCGGCCGTCGTCGAGTTCGATGGGACCGTGCGGTGTGGAGACAGTGCTGCGCACCGGATCCTCCCAGGTGGTACCTGAATCGGTCGACCGCTGAGTCCAGTGGCCCAGCCATTGGTCCCGGACTTCCTGGGAAATGGTCTTGCCGTGCTCCTGGTATTTCTCCTCTTCCTCGAACCCGACCGAGGTGAACCAGCTCACGATCAGGATCCCCTCCGAGGTCTCGACCAGACCGGCGTCGCGGTCGTCCAGGGGGGTGTTGACGATGACCAAGGGATCGGTCCAACTCTGGCCGCTATCGCTGCTGCGGATCATCTCCATCTTCCCCCAGGGACAGACGTGATCGTCGCGATCCCCTGAAAAGACGATGATCAATTCGCCGGCGCGGGCGCGAACGATAGTGGGCCAGCCGATGTAGCGTCCCGGCTCCTTGCAGATCACCTTGTTGGAAATAACCTCGGCCCGTGGGCTCATTCTCATCTCTCCTACTGCTCCAGAATGTTTTTCGGATTCTCCGGCGCCGTACTCCAGCGCCAGCCGACGATTTTGTTGGCGGGTTGCACCTTGACGTTGGTCGAACCCATGAACTGGATCACCGTGTGTCGGTACCAGTCGGCACGCCAGGCCGTGGTGCCATGGGCGACGGCACCGAAGAAAAGCACGTCTCCGGCTTTGAGCCCGGGCTTGTAGACCTGAGGCAGATCGATACTCGTGTGCAGAGGCCGCGGAATCGTGTACATGGCCTTGTGACTGCCCGGAACACAGAGAAAACCGCCGCTGTTCTCGCCGAAGCCCTCGACCTCGTCGTGCAGGGCCCAGGCGACATTGACCTGCTCGACCTGTTGCCGGCCGTTGACGAAACTGTATCCACCCGGATTTTGACCGTGCAACGACCCGCCGGTCGTCCCTTTCGGGTAGACGCAACACATGGGCTCCCCGCTTTCGCGAAAGCCGTAACCGAGCATCCAGTTCAGCCGTTGGGCCACGGCCGGATGGGCGATCATTCGGTGAAACGGATCGCAGTGGGGCGCCGGCAGCTGGTAGAGACCGCCGATCCGAGGCCGGTTTATATCGCCGCGCAGGCGTGGTGATGTACCCTCCGGCCAGTCCCAGTCGTTTTCGCGGAGGGCCTGTTCGGGTACCTCCTCGATGGCCGACGGATGTCCCTCGGGCAGGTTCTCCGCGTTTGCCGCCGCGAAATCTATGGCCGCGTTTGCCGCAGCCAGCCATTCAGCATCCATAACCCCTCTCACAACCAGGTACCCCCGTATGTCCCAGAACCACAATTCGTCCGGATCGGGCATGCTGTACTCGTCCAGGTTGAAAGACACGGAGGCGGGCTGCTCGACCTCGTCCGCAACCCAGATCTTTTCCCGGTCGGAAATCACTTTGCCGCCCCGACCTGTGGTCCGCAGTCCGACCACCGCCTTTTGCGCGGGCGTCAGCTCTGCCATCCAAGCGGGCGCCTCTACCTCGGGGAAGCCGTCGGTCGGCATGACCCGTCCGCTTATGTAACGCATCTCGAGCAACCGCTGGGGCCGCCCGCGAACGGCGCTGATCGTGGTGGCAGCGCAGAGGAGGATGTCTCCTGCCGCCAACACCGGTTGCTCGGTCATACCTATGTCGCCGGCGCCGCTGAGGAAGTTTGGCGACGGTGGGACCGTCCTTTTATGACTGGCCGGAACTAGGACCAGGCCCCCCTCCGCGGAAGATGGTGCGAGGGCGACGATGACTCTCAGCCCGTTGCAGACGCGGACATCGGCGTGACAGATATAGCGCAGTCGACGATTGGTCTCCGGGTCACCGGCCGAGAACGTCTCTTTGCCGTTGGTCTCACTACCGGTGACGAGGGACGGCGGCTGATCCAGCGAAAAGGCGTCACCGCAGAGGGCTTTGACATAGTTTTGCAGAATGGGATGCTCCAGCAGTTCCTGCAACGGGGGCATTTCCTGTCCCGCCCCATCGATCGCCTGGTTGCAGGCTGCCACCTCTTCGGCGGTAAGCACCTGCTGCAGGTGAATGAAGCCGGATATGTCGAATCCGTACTCTTCGTCCGCGTTCATGGTTCTGATATTGGTGGTGGTCATGTTCTCTCCGTAACCGGTTGTCGAGCAGTGAACGTTCACTATACACCAACGGATAGCTCACACCAATCCCAACTCCCCCATAAGGTTTCTGAGGTACTCGCCATCCCGGCGGGCCAGGTCCTCCAGGTTGTCTGGTTTGCTGTTCGCATAACCCACCTGGCGAATGATCTGCTCTCCGAACTGATACTCGGTGTGCACCGCCAAGGGCCCTGAATATTCCATCTCAACCAAGAGCTTCAGCGCCCGGCGCCAATCTACGCTGCCGGCTCCCATGGAGGTAAACATCGGCACGTAAGGTGGCTCACCGTCCGTGTTGGGCGCGTGGAAGCTGTCCTTGATGCCGACCATCACCAGGTAGTCGCGAATCATGGCAAGGCCCATGGCCATGTCCTCGCCGTCCAGGATCATGTGTCCGAAATCGGGATAGACGCCGACATGCTGCGGATCGAAATCCCGCACGAGATGCATGACACCGGCGCAGTTCGAGCCGATGCATTGCCCGCTGTGGGTGTGGTAGCAGGTCAGCACTCCATGTCGGGCACTCAGTTTCGCGAATCCTTCCAGACCGTGGCGGGCCTCGGACAGGAGTTGCCAGTAGTCGCCGCCGTCAACGAACCGGAAGTAGCCGATCTTCACCTGCCCGATGCCGGCTTCGGCGCAGGCGGCGTAGAGCCGGTCGGCGGCCGGGTCGGTCGGATCGATGAGGCTCACCGGCGCCGTTGCCAGTGAACAGACAAGGCCCTGGTCCTGCCAGATCCGGTTGGCCTCCGGCAGGGTCTGGTGGACGTTGTCGAGATTCACCGGATGGCCGGGACGGACGCAGATGTCGATCCCGTCGTACCCCAGGTCTAAGATCTTTTCCCCCAGTTCTCGAGGCGACAGATCTTCGAAGAATTTGGAATTCAACAGTAGTTTCATTTCGCCATTTTCCCTCTGCAGTGGCGTTTGCCGTCAGTGCCGAACGGCGACGCGCACTGCGGGGATAAAAACTGGTTGGGCCCTGGGCGGATGGCTATATTGCCCGACGTCGTTGGCGCGGCTAAGGCAACATAGTGGACGTCCGCAGCCTGTCAAGCAATCGTCGGAGCGGACCAATTGTCAGGAAGAGGGGTTCAAGGTGGCAGGAGCGGAGATTCTTTGGAGACGGGTAATCTGCAAACAGCCCGGCCGCTACATCGGCTGGCCCACCATCGCCAGGACAACAGGAGGGGAGTTGCTGGTGGTTTTCTCCGGAGACCGGGAAGAGCATATCTGTCCCTGGGGAAAGACCGGGCTCGTGCGCAGCAGCGACGAGGGAGAGACCTGGACCGACCCGGTCGTGATTCGCGACACGCCGCTGGACGATCGCGACGCCGGCATCATCCAGACCCAGCGAGGAACTCTGGTGGTCAGCTGGTTTACCTCGGTAGCCTTCGAGAATCAACCTGAATTCGAGAACAACGAAAGCTGGCAGCGGCAGGCGGCCGCACTGACTCCAGCTGACCGGGAGCGATGGACGGGCCGGTGGACCCACCGCTCGGAGGACGGCGGTGCCACCTGGGAAGAACCGGTCCGCACCCAGGGCTCGGCTCCTCACGGTCCGATCCAACTGCGGGACGGTCGCCTCCTTTACTTGGGCACCTGTTTCGTGGAAGGGGAGCGCATCATGGGTGCCGAGGAATCCACTGACGACGGCCGTTCCTGGCAACTGATTGGCAGCGTACCGGTCCCGGACTACATGAACTACGGGATGGGCGAGCCCCATCTGGCCGAAGCCGACAGCGGCAGAATTGTCGGCATGTTCCGCTCCGGGGCCACTGATGACGTGGGTCGATATCTCCTCCAATCTGAAAGTGACGACGGTGGCCGGACCTGGACACATGTCCATCCGACTCAAATCCTGGGATATCCCCCACACCTGATCAGTCTGGCTGACGGCACGCTTCTAGTAGCATACGGCCGGCGGGTCCCACCCTTCGGAGAGTGGGCCTGCGTCAGCCGCGATGAAGGCACGTCCTGGGACGCGGCGGAGGAGGTCCTTCTGGCCGGTTCCGCCAACGACGATCTGGGTTACCCGGCCTCCGCGCAGCTGGAGGATGGCTCGATACTGACCATCTACTACCAGGTCGATCGGGCCGGCGAACCCACCTGCCTGATGGGAACGAAGTGGCATCTGTGACAGGCACTCCGGCTACGGCGTCGGCGGCATCGGCTACTCCATGCGCGACATGACTCAGGAGAAGATGACAGTCATCCGCCTGTAGAGGGATTTCCGCCTACGCCCGCACTACGCCCGCACTACGCCCGACATCAGGCCTGACATCAGGCGAACTTGGCCTTGCGCCCGGCGCGCAGGCGCAGGTGACCGTCCAACTCCTTCTTGCGCAACCGCAGCGACGCCGGCGTCACCTCTAGCAATTCGTCGCCCCCCAGATACTCGATTGCGTCGTCCAGCGACATCCTGACATACGGCGGCAGCTGTTCGGCGTCGCCGGTGGGCGCGGCACGGTGGCCGGTGCCCGGCTTGCGGCGGCAGGGATTGACGTCCAGGTCGCCAGGACGGATGTGTTCGCCGATCACCTGACCGTCGTACACCTCGGTGCCCGGGGGAATGAAAAAACGACCGCGCTGCTTGAGATTGGTCAGGGCGTAGGCGCTGGCCGTGCCGGTCTCGCTGGCCACAAGAGAGCCGAAATCCTGCATCTCGATGACGCCGGCGAACGGTCCGTACTGGTGGAACAGCGTGTGGAAGATGCCCGTGCCTCGGGTCGAAGTCAGGAAGGGCTGGCGGAATCCGAGCATGCCTCGGGTCGGTACGATGTAGGTCGAGTGCACGATGCCGGACTCAGGTCGCATGTCGGTAAGCCGGCCACGGCGCTTGCCGAGCATCTCACTCACCGTGCCCAGGTGTTCCGTTGGCACTTCGATGTAGACCTCTTCGAAGGGCTCGTGCCGGCCCTCTGGGGTCTCGTGATAGATGACCTCCGGCTGGCTGACGGCGAACTCGTAGCCCTCGCGACGCATCGTTTCGATGAGGATGGCCAGGTGCAACTCACCGCGACCCGACAGGATCCACTCACCGGTGACGCCGACGTCCTCCACCCTCAGCGCGACGTTCTGCTCCAGTTCGCGGGTCAGGCGGTCGCGGATCTGACGGCTGTTGACGTAAGTGCCCTCGCGCCCGGCGAAGGGACTGGTGTTGATGGAGAACGTCATCCGCACCGTCGGTTGCTCGACCTCGATCGGCGGCAGGGGTCGCGGGTCGTCGATGTCGGTGATGGTGTCGCCGATGCCGACCGCCTCGATGCCGGAGACGGCGATGATGCTGCCTGCGTGGACCACTTCCTGGGCCTCGCGCCTTAGGTTGCGGAAGGTGAAGACCTCGCCGACGCGGGCGCTGACGATGGCGCCGGTGGTGTTGACGTGGGCCACCTCCATGCCGGGGCGCAGCGAGCCACTGCTGAGGCGGCCGACGGCGATCTTGCCGACGTAGTTGCTGTACTGCAAGGTCGTCACCAGCAACTGCGGCGGCCCGTCGGGGTCGACGTCCGGAGGCGGCACGTGATCGAGAATGGCGCTGAACAGAGGCGTCAGGTCATCGGCGAGGTCATCTGGTCTCAAACCGGCCCGGCCCTCGAGAGCGCGGGTGAAGAGCACCGGGAAATCAGCCTGGTCGTCGCTGGCCCCGAGCTCGGCAAAGAGATCGAAGGTCTCGTCCACCACCCAGTCCGGTCGCGCCGCCGACCGATCGACCTTGTTGACAACGACGATCGCTTTGAGACCGCGTTGCAGAGCTTGCCGCAGGACGAAGCGCGTTTGCGGCATCGGCCCCTCGACGGCGTCGACGAGCAGCAGCACGCCATCGACCATGTTGAGGATGCGCTCGACCTCGCTGCCGAAGTCGGCATGACCGGGCGTGTCGACGAGGTTGATCGTCGTGTCGCCATGGACAATGGCCGTGTTCTTGGCGGTGATGGTGATGCCTCGCTCGCGTTCTAGGTCGTTGGAGTCGAGGACGCGGTCGGCCACCTGCTGGTCGGCGCGAAAGACATTGGACTGCTTGAGCATGCCGTCCACGAGGGTGGTCTTGCCGTGGTCGACGTGGGCGATGATGGCGATGTTGCGAATGGCGTTGTTAGGGGCCAAGGAGACTCCTGAGTGGTTGCTGCCGGTGTCCAGCCGCCCATAGGGGCCGGGGGACGGTAAAGGTACGCCAAATCGCGCCGTTCGGGCCCGTAGTGGCTACAAATATCGGTGACCGCGAATCCGTGCCGCTACAGTAGCTGCAGTTCGCTTCGCGCCATGTGCCCTTGCGGCGCCGATTGTGGCGAACCTACATTGGCGGCTCGCTTTCACCGCCGAAGCCGACGGCCCTATCCGCGCCACCGCCTGTCAGCGGCCGCGACTGGACCACGGCGCCGATTGTCCGGGAAAGAGAGGGATAAAATGGGGGGAATCGTACCCGAAAGATACGTCTGCTACAGGTCATCAGAGCCCTTGACCGTGGACGGCCATCTGACCGAGCCGTCGTGGAAGAGGGCGCCGTGGACACCTCTGTTCGTGGACATCGAAGGGGATGGCAGACTACTGCCGCGCTTCGGCACCCGGGTGATGATGCTGTGGGACGACGACTACTTCTACTTCGGCGCCGACATGGAGGAGCCCCACGTGTGGGGCACGCTCACGAAGCGCGACTCGGTAATCTGCCAGGACAACGATTTCGAGATCTTCGTCGATCCGGATGGTGACGGCGAGCACTATATGGAATTTGAGATCAACCCGCTGAATACGGTGTGGGACCTGTATCTGCCCAAGGCTTACAACAAGGGCGGAGAGGCGGATCACACCTGGGATTTCGTGGGTATCAGGCACGCCGTGCAGGTGGACGGCACCCTGAACTGCTCCGAAGACGTGGATCGCGGCTGGTCCGTGGAGGTTGCCATCCCCTGGACCAGCATGGCCGAATACGCGGGCACCGACTGCCCTCCCAGGGCCGGCGATCAGTGGCGGGTGAACTTCTCCCGAGTGGAATGGGAGTTCGAGGCCGTGCAGGGGGGATACCGCAAGAAGGACGGCGTGCCCTGCGACAACTGGGTGTGGTCACCCCAGGGCGCCGTCAACATGCACATACCCGAGATGTGGGGTCACGTGCAGTTTTCCGACATCACCGTGGGATGCGGCGAGGAGGTCTGAAGCGGCGACTTACTGGGTTACTGCGAGGACTCCTCGGCGTAGACCTCGAGGATATTGCCCTCCGATCGGCGAAGTAGACGGTGTGGTGACCGCGTGGCTGGTACCTTTCGCGCCATTCCCATGGCGGCGATTCGTCGAGAAGTGGACGAATGGCTGCCCCCTGGCAACGGGGTCGACGTGGGTCTGGCGTTGCTCGGAGAGCCGCTGGCCGAGAACAAGCTCGCGGGCATTCTCCTTTGGCGAAGATCACCGGGCGCGGCCGGCGTTGATCGCACATGATCGGGCGATGGCGACGCCGATTCGCCCACGGTGTCCTGGAGCGGCGCTGCTTGACATTGACGGACAGGAGCCAAGGTGCCGCGCCTGGACCTGAGTGCCCTGGAGCGCGTCATGCGCCGGCGGAACTTCCTCTTCAAGCACCAGCTCGCCAACCTGGTGGGAATCAGCTACGACCGTCTGACCGCCATCATCGCCGGAGGCGAGAACGATGTCGATGAGGAGATTGTCGCGCGCCTCTGCAACGGCCTGGGCTGCGCCCGGGAGGATATCGTGACCGGCGATCCACCCTGAGCGGATCCGCGGTCAGGTCTGTCCCATTCCGCGATTGCCCCGCGTCAGGTCCGGCTGTGCTCCCTGATGGAGAACCTGGTCAGCCGCCAGGGCTCGCTCGCCTACGCGCACCAGTAGGCGTAGAGCCGGGCGTTCTCCAGGGAGAATCGGATTCTGACGGGTTGGCTTTGCAGCTTCTTGAGGTCTGGTCCATTACCCCAGTTGACGGGAGTTGAGACAGCATCTTCCGAGACCTCTGCGCAATCGCCGGAAGCGTACCCGGGAATCACCTTCCCCCCGAGATCGAGGAGCTCTGCGACGAGTTTCCCATAGTCGGACTTGACGTTCACCCGCAGCTCATCGCCACTCAACAGGAAGGGCCTCGTAGTGAGACTGCCGCTGTTGAAGCTCGCATTCATCGACGCGAAGCCATCGAGACGGAGTGTGGCCAGACCTATAGCCATCGTCCCCGGGTCCTGATCCAGGGCGATGCGAGGGTCGAACTCCTTCGGGTTCTTGGCGTGCCTCCGTGCGGTTCCTCGATAGTAGATGTAGAGACTGTCTCCCACCGGGATCGGCGGGGCACCGGTGAGGAGAAGCTGAAACCGATCCCATTCCCCCACCTCTCCCAAACCGACCAGTGGCTCTCCGGGAACGCGATCCCAGTTGTCGCCATCGCGACTGCTCAGGAGACGCAGGACCTGCGTCTGCTCCAGCGGTCGCTTGTCAAAGTGCGTGAGGATACCGAGATACTGAGCCCCGTAGTTGAAGCCGGTGTTGTTGTAGAGCGCCTCCTCCTCGTGCAGGGGGGAGAGGAAAGGCGCGGGCGGAGTCCAGTGCGCGAAGTCCTCGCTCACACTCATGAGGCGGTCCGGACCGCCTCGCAGGAAGGCTACATACCGCCCTCCCTCGGTGTCGATCATCAGCGACTGGGCGTCGCCGACCGGGCCGAGGTCGTCCGTGTCCGGCCGCGGGTGATAGCGGAACACCGGTTCGGGCGAGTGACTCCACTTCATCCCGTCCGGCGACGTGGCGCTGTAAATCCCGGACAGATAGCCGTCCCAGTCGTAGCTCGACCACCCGATGGCCTTGTAACGACGCTGTGGATCGGGATCCGCGGGGTCTTTCAGCATCGTCTCCCAGTGGTCCTTGCCGTCGTGATGGGAGGCCGGAATGACGATGTTGTTGCGCCTCGAACCGAGCGCCTCGTGCATTCCGAGTTCGAGACGCTCCCATCGAATCCCGTCCTCCGACGTGGCCAGACACTGGACGTGCTCCTGGTCTCTCGCGTAGAAGCCGGCCATATACCAGGCCTTGAAGACCTTCTCCTCCTCGTCGAGGACCACCGATGCCGTCATGCCGCTGTGTTTCTCCCACGCTGCTTCCTGCCGGAGTACGGGGTGAGCCCCGTGCTTGACAGCCTGATGGAACACTCGCTCCACGTTCTCTCGCGACTCCACGTCGGCCATGTCCACGAAGAGGCGCTTGTCGCCATTCAGGACTTCGTACGCCATCGGCCGCTTTCCTTCTCGAACTGGGTCGCTTTACCGGCTGACTGTGTATCTCTGCCCTGCCCAGGGTCAAGTCTCAAA
>PBRM01000063.1 GCA_002725915.1 Gemmatimonadota bacterium | reverse complement strand
AGCCGGAACTGGGGCTCTATCCGTGGCAGGGGACGGCGGCCAATAATATCTTCGGCGCGGAAATGCAACTGCACAGTCTGTTCTGCGAGCTCGACGAGCCCGACCCGGCGCGGCGCTACAAAGGGTTGATGGTCACCCGACAGCCGCGCGGCAGGGCCAAGGGCGTTTTCAATCTGGCCACCTCGCCCGACGGGCTGCACTGGACCAAGCACGCCGATTCCATAGGCTTGATGAGCAGGCGGGCGCAAGACGGGTACCGGGGCAAACAGGTGGGACTTGGCGATACCAATGCGCTGCTTTTCGACGACAGATTGGGCCGCTACACCTGGCACACCAAAGTCTTCGTCGGCGGCAAGCGGGCCCGGGCCATGCTGGAGAGCCGAGATCTGCTGCACTGGACACCGCCGCGGGTGGTGCTGTGCGCCGACGAACAGGACCCGCCCGACGCCCAATTGTACGATATGCATCCCCTGCCCTACGAGAGCCTGTGGATCGCCCCCCTGCGGGTGTATCGCTGGCGCCAATTCAAGCAGGTGGAAATCCAATTGGCCCACAGCCGCGACGGTCGGCACTATGCCCGCACGGCGGGTCGGCAGGTCTTTCTGCCCCTGGGCACGGCAGGCGATTGGGACGCCGACTACAATATTTGCGCCAATCCCTTTTTTGTCGATATGGGCGACCAGTTGTGGATCTACTACACCGGTTCGCGCAACCCTGCCCGCGGCTACGACGAGTGGCAGCACCGCATTGGCCTGGCCGTTTTGCCACGCGATCGGTTCGTCTCGATGGACGGGGGGCAGAACAGAGGGGTGGTCACTACCCGGCCGCTGGACCTGGTGGGTGGCCGGCTGCACCTCAATGTCGACGCCGCCCGGGGCCAGGTGCGGGTGTCCGCCCTGGACGGGGCAGGGCAGGTCCTGCCCGGTCTGGGGCTGGACGATTGCGTCCCCATCGACCAGGACAGTCTGGACGCGCCGGTGGTCTGGAAGGACGGCAGGGGGCTGGGCGAAGAGAGGCGGGTCCGGCTGCAATTCGAATTGCGCCAGGCGGCGCTGTTTTCTTTCTGGGTCGATTGAGGGCCGGGGGGGAGGCGCCGCCAGATCGGGGGCGGCCGACACATTCAGCAGGCGTCCAAACAGTCCCTGCAAATAGCACTAGACGCGCACCGCGGAGTGGATAATGGACGACTATCGACGCGCCGCAGAAAAAGTGGAGATGTGGTTGGACGCCCATTTCGATGGCCACGGCCGCTGTACCATCGACCCGGACGAGGGGCGGTTCTATCCCAAGGCGCCCTATTTACTCAACGCCGCCGGCCTGCGCGCCAAGGGGGCGCGGGCGGCCTCCCGGGCCCTGGACCACTGCCTAGATAGAAAGGGCGATTTCACCGGTCCGGGAGAGCCGGAAAACCGTCTGTACGCGATGGGGTGGCTGTTGTTGGGAGCCGTGGCGGTCGAGCGCTTCGACCTGGCCGGGGTGCTAGCCCGGCGGCTGGGGCAATTACAGGACGATGCCTCGGGCGGCATGGTGCTGATGGACCCGGACGCCGGGGAAGAAGTGGCTGAAGTCTGCTTCTCGGGCGGAGTCGGGATGGCCCTGGCCGCCGTCGGGGAGACGGAGCGGGCCCGGCGCATGGCCGACCGCTTTGCGGCCCTGCTCGATACCCAGCTGCAGCCCGGGCGCTACTACAACCGCTTTCGCCGGGACGGTTCGGTGGTCGNCANGCCCGCCGCCGGGGANTGGGAGAAGATGTANGACCTGGAATTGGACGAGCAGCGGCCGGCCAATTTCGCCACTGTGNTCAATACCCTGGTATGGGTGGGGCGGGCGACGCGGCAACCGCNCTATTGGACNGCGGCNCGCCGCTATGTCGATCTGGTCTACAGCCACCGCCTCGATCCGGCNCGCTTCGGGCGGGCGACCAAATTCGGCTGGGCNATGCTCAATCTGTACGAGGACAGCGGCGAGGAGGATNTGCTGCACAGGGCCCGGCAACTGGGCGACGTACTGGTGGAACACCAATGCGAAGACGGCCTCTGGGACCCCCGGCCCGGGCCCGTCGTGGACGCCCCGGCCCATGCTCGGCTGTCGTATTCTTCCGACTGCGCCATGACGGTGCTGGCCCTGGCGCAGTTGGGCTAGTAGATGACCGCGCTGGCTGACCCCAAGGACGACATGGACGAGATGTGAAACTTACCTCTGCCCTTACTCTGTCGCCCTCTTGCGCAGTGACTGCAACGGCAAGGGCCGCACGCTGACGCCCGGGTAAGTGAGCGCCGCGGGAGAGCAACCATCGGCAAGACAGAAAAGAACCCGCTCACCCCAGAGGTATGGACACGCGAGACTGGATTGGCTCCCCCCCTTGTTGTGGCGGTCACGCACCGAACTTGCAGCACTCTCTCATGAACGCACAGATTCACAGGCGCTCGACGCTCACGTAATAGGCGCCGCAGGCATCGCCGGACGCGTCGATAAACCACGCATCCAGCTGCGTAACACCTGTCTGAGCCAGGGAGATATCGAAGTGGGCGTCAATATCCCCCGGCTTCACCGGGACGATCTCCTCGCGATCGAAGAGGCCGAGCTTCGCGTGCGTGGGTGCGATAACGTTGCAGTGGCCGGTGCCGGGCGCATAGATGTGACTGTCTGCGTCTTCGGGTGAGACGGCGGCGTCGACGGGCAGCTCGAGCTCCTGCGGCCAGCGCCTCAGCGAAATGCGGTAATCTCCGGCGCGCTCCACGTCGACCGCCCATCGCCCGGTGCTTTTCTGCGCCAGCACGATGTGGGTCTGCTGCCAGGCCACGTCTCCCAGCACATCCATGGCGCACAGTCGGGTGGGGTTCTCGGCGTCGCTGCCCAGTGATATGGGGCAGTATTCCCCCAGAGCGGGTTCGATCTCCTCCCACCAACGCTCGTGGGCCTGCCGGAGTCTGGCAACGACATCGGGATGGTCGGCGGCGACGTCGGTTTGCTGTCCGGGGTCGGCCTGGATATCGTAGAGCTCGCGGCCCCGGATCAGACGCCAACGGCGGGTCATGACCGCGTTTGTCCATTTCTCGGGGGCCTCCGTGTTCTGGCGGAACTGCACGAAGTGGACGCGGTCCTCGGGCAGTCGATCGCATTCGCCGCGCAGCAGCGGAGCCAGGCTGGTGCCGTCGAATGGCACGCCATCCGGGGCGGCGAGACCGCAGAGCTCGATGAAGGTGGGGAGGAGGTCTATGTGGAGCGCCATTTCTTCCACATCGCGGGCGCTCGCTAATCCTCCTCCGGGCCAGCGGATGAAGAAGGGGACGCGGTGCCCGCCGTCGTAATAGGACGCCTTCGCCCCTCGCATGCCGGCGTTGTACCCGGTGGTGACGAACTCCTGCCGGTCCCGAAGGCAACCACCGGAGGTACCGTTGTCGGTCATGAAGATCAGGATCGTCTCCTCCTCGATACCCAGCTCGGCTAGCTTGCGGCACAGGCGGCCGAAGTTTTCGTCGATGTTGGCGATCATGCCGTAGAACGCCGGCTCCGGGATATCGGGGTCGCCTTCGTAGGGATTCTTGTATGCGTCGGCAACCAGGTACGGGCTGTGGGGGGCGTTGGTGGAGATGAAGGCGAAGAACGGCTCGTCGCGGCTGGACTCGATGAAGTTGATGGCCTCGTCGAACCAGATATCGGTGCAGTAACCGGCATGGGCGATGGGGTCACCGTTGTGGAAGTAGGTGTCGTCGAAGTAGTTGTTGCCCCAGAAATCGGGGGTCTGTCCAACGCCGCCGCCGCGGTGGGCGACCACGGTCTGGAAGCCGCGGTCGAAGGGGCGGTAGGGATAGTTGTCTCCCAGATGCCATTTGCCGAACATGCCGGTGCGGTAACCGGAGGCGGCGAAGACATCGGCCATGGTCACCTCGGATCGACGCAGAATCGACCGCCCCCAGCAGGTTGCCCAGGCGCCGTTGCGCACGGGTCGCCGGCCGGTCATGAGGGCGCCTCGCGTGGGAGTGCACAAGGGAGAGACGTGGAAGTCGCCAAGGTGGGTGGAGACCGCGTGGAAGGCGTCGATCTCAGGGGTGCGGATCCTGGTGTTGCCGGTGCACCCCAGGTCGCCGTAGCCCTGGTCGTCGGTGATTACGAGAATTACGTTGGGGTGAATCTCGCTCATTGCCTTCAGTCGCCTGTTGTCTGTGGTGGTGGAGAAGGGTTGTCGCCACGGGGCAGCTGTCGGAAACAGAGATGTGGACAAAGCCGTTGAACGGGTACCGGAAGATCTGGGGAAAGACCGCGAGCGAGGTCGTTGTACAGGGAGGTGAGCTCGGACAGATGGGCGCGCAGCAAACGACTACTTCTGCCCGGCTCTGGCATCCGCACCCACGGTAAAGGTCGCGGTGCTCTCGTTGCTGTCGCTGAAGCCAATGCGCACCGCCTTCGCCCGGAGGGTGGTTTCGCCAGGGGGGAAACCGAGCGGCTCGGTGTAGAGCCGCCAGCGCGCGTCGCCTCCCGACTGGAGGGTGTAGGCGATCGACGCTCCCTGTGTGGCCGAGTGGAGCTGCACCACCAGGGGTCCCTCGAAGCGCCCCCCTCCTGGCGAGAGTTCGCGGCCGGGGCTGTCGGCGCAGATGGGGATGAAGAGGGGAGGGGCGGTCTGCGGCTGTTCGCCGCCGGGATACCACCGCCGCACCATCTGGGCCTCGTCCAGCTTTCCCAGGTCGCCGACGTCGCTCAGCCAACCGTCCAGTGCCGCTCGCAGACGGAGCAGCTCCTCTGCGTGGGTCGGATCGGCGGCGAGATTGTCGATCTCATGAGGGTCCGTCTGGGTGTCGTAGAGCTCCTCGACCGGGCGCGGTTGGAACATCAGCAGCTGGGGGCCGCTGAGCTCGCCGGCCAGGTAGAGCCGCCACATCTCCTCGACGATGGGGTGTCGGTTGTGGTAGGGAACCCAGAGGAGATAGGGGAGGTCGGGGCGGCAGTTGCGGATGTACTTGTAACGGCTGTCGCGCACCGCGCGGACCATGTCGTAGGCTTCATCGTGGCGATCGCGGGAGGCGTAGACGTAGCGGCGGGCCGGCGCCGACCGCGGTCCGAGAAAAGCCTGTCCCTGCATGTGGGAGGGGATGTTGACTCCGGCCAGCGAAAGCGCGGTGGGGGCGAGATCGATCGTGCTGACGAGCTGGTCGCTGACACGGCCCGCTTGGATGTGCCCGGGCCAACGGGCGATGAGGGGGACGTGGATGCCCGAGTCGTAGGGCCACCGCTTTCCCCTCGGCAAGGGGCCGTGGTCGCTCCAGTGCACGACGACGGTGTTGTCGGAGAGGCCGTCCTCCTCGAGTTCGAGAAGCAGCTGTCCGAGGAAGAGGTCGCTGTGCTCGATATTCGAGTACATGCGGGCCATCGCCTCGCGGACCTTGGGGGTGTCCGGGAAATAAGGGGGTAGCTCGACCGCGGCGGGGTCGAACTCGGCAAGCACAGTCTCCCCTTGAGAAAGGCCCGCTCTCGAAGGGCGTGTCTCCTCCGGCCACATGCCGCTTTCGTGGGTGCGGGTCGGATTGAAGACGGCGAAGAACGGCTGGTCCGGGTCGGGACGGCTGCGCCAATGGGCGCGGTTGCCGATCTCGTCCCACGCCGTCAGCGGCGGTGTGAACTGGTAGTCGGTCTTGGCGTTGTTGGTGCAATAGTAACCGGCGGCGCGCAGGTATTCGGTGAAGCACTTCACGTAGTGCGGCACCAACGCCGAGTACGGTGTCGGCATCTCCGGGGTGGCGTCGTTGGTGTGCGTGGTGCGCATGTGGTGGGTGCCGATGGAGATGGGGTACATACCGGTGATAACGGCCGAGCGCGCCGGAGCGCAGACTCCGGCTGTGGAGAAGCAGTGGGTCCACCGACAGCCGTCCGCGGCGAGGCGGTCGAGGTTGGGGGTGCGGGCCACCGGATCCCCATAGCAGCCGTAGAAGGGGTTGGTGTCCTCAAAGGAAATCCAGAGGATGTTAGGCCTGCGGTCAGCTCGAGAGTTCACTGGCTCGGTCTGCCTCTCTCGACGGCGATGGCGGTCAGTGGATCGTTGTGAGGAGCGCCGCCAGTGCCTGTCTTCCCGCAGCCAGAGAGCCACAACCGGCTGCTGGTCAGATAGGGGTGGATGTTCATGGCTTTCTCGGGGTCGGTCCTTGTGAGTTCGGTCAGGCTCCCAGGTGGATAAGTTCGGTCAAACGACTCGAGTGTTCCACCTCTCTGTCGATGGCGAAAAAAGCGACCATCGGGAAGTCAATGCGCGAAGTAATCCTCGGCATTGTCCTGCGGCTCAAACCCCAGGACGGCGGCGGTCTCCTCCAGATCGAAGACCCGGCGGTCGTTGTCGCTGATGACATACGCCAGTAGAAACCGCGTCTCCACCTTCAGTGCACAGCGGTGCGCTTCCACACAGTCCCTGTGGCTGAGGAACATGGCCCGCATATAGTCTTCGGAGGCCGTGCCGCGGAAAGCGGTGGGATCGTCTCCGGCGGTGAGCCAGCCGATGCGCAGACCGACGAACTCTACACCATGCTGCTCGCTGTAAAGCTTTCCCAGGTTCTCCCCGAACAGCTTCGAAACGGCGTAGTAGGAATCCGGGTTTGGCGGATCGTCCAGCTTCATACGAACCGCAGTGGAGGCGTCGAGGGTTTCGGGGGTCGTCAGTATCGAATTGCCGTGCATGGTGTGGTTGGTAGAGGCGAATACGAGCCGCTTCACCGCCGCTCGCCGGCATTCCTCGAGGACCAGATACATGGCGTCGATGTTGTGTGTCCTGATGCGCTCCCAGTCGGCCGACGGAGACGGATCGGCTGCCAGGTGGATGACGGCATCGAGGTTCTGGAAGGCGCCCTCGACTTCGGCGGCGGAGTCGAAGTGGACGATGGTGGAAGGGAAGTCGACCGGGCGACGAGTGAAGGGCGTCAGTTCGCAGTCACCTTCCACGTTCAGGCCCTTCATCAGGACCCGCCCGATGGTGCCGTTAGCTCCCGTGATCCCCACTCGTTGTGCAGGCATCTCTCATGTCCCCCTTCTATTGTGAGAGGCGTACTCTCGGTGGCCCCGCAAGTTATGAAACGGATGGGATGTGGAATTTTGGCGGCGCACCAGGTCAAGCGAATGTAGGGTGTGCCGGGAACCGCGCCAGCGAGCGCACCCGTCGCTGCCCTTGACTGATAGCGCGGATTCCCGTTAATAGGCCCGGCGAAATGGCCCTCGGCAGGCAAGATGGAGGACATCGTGGGAAGTATGATCAGGACCTACCGTGAGGTGGAGGAGCGCCTTGCAGAAGCGGCTGGTGCAACCGCCGGTCAGCGGCTGCAGACGTGGCGGTTGCCCGCTCTCTATCTCTCCAGCGAGCCGAGATGGAGAAGGAGAGGCCGAGCAACTCGAGGCTCTGGTAGGGGCCTGGGGGCGCAGATGAGAATCCTCAGGCACGCCGCCGAAGGCTATTTCGACAGCCCGAGGCAGACACCATCCGCCTAAGTTCTCAAGATGCTGGTCCCGACGAAGACCAGAGAGGGCTTTGCCCTGGATCAGGAGCACGGGACGGCCAGGGGGGCGGACCTGTGGGAGGCGTGGCATCCCCATCTGATCTGGTGATTTCCGCATGCCGGTGATGGATGGCTACGAGGCCACTCGACGCATCAAAGCCACCGTCCGCGTCAGAGCCACGGCCCACCGATTCCGCTTCGCCGACATTGTGAACGCGTCGGCACAGCGTCCCATACCCCGAAGGGAAACTGCTTGATGCGCATATATCTGATGACCGACCTGGAGGGCGTCGCCGGGGTCCAGAACTTCGAGCTCTGGACTCGACCGGGATGCCTTTTTTATCTGCTGGCGAGACAGCTGTTGACCCAGGAGGTGAACGCTGCCGTCGAGGGCTTCTTTGCGGGAGGAGCTGACTCTATTCTGGTGGCGGACGGCCACGGACCGGGAGCGGTGGACGTGGCCGATCTCGATCCCCGCGTAGAGTACATGCGGGGGTGGCCGAAAAGCTGGCCGCTGGGACTGGAAGAGGGGGGATACGACTTCCTCGCCTTTGTCGGCCAGCATGCCAAATCGCGCACGCCTCAATCCAATATGACCCACACGCAGGGCACCGGCTACCTGGAGCTGTCCATCAACGGCACGGCGATCGGCGAGTTCGGTCAGCTGTCCATGTGTGCCAGCCAGCTCGGGGTGCGGACCATCTTCGCCTCCGGGGAGAAGGCGCTGGCCGAGGAGGCGCAGGCACTGGTCCCGGGGATAGAGACGGTGTGGGTGAAACGGGGCACTCGTCCCGGCCGCGGAGATGAGTGCACCGAAGAGCAGTACCGACAGCGCAATGGCAGCGCCGTCCACCTGCACCCGCAGCGGGCGCGCGAACTGATCAGAGAGGGAGCGCAACGGGCTATCGGCAGGGCGGCCAGCCGGGAAGAGGAGTTCGGCATCATCCCCCTACAACCGCCCTTCCGCCGCGTCTACGTTCAGCGGGCAAACAAAAAGCGGCCCACACGGATGTACGACATTGCCGAACACGCGGACGACATCTGCGCCCTCATGGCGATGCCGCACGACAATTTGAGAGTGGTGGAAAGCGAGGAGCAGCTGCGCGACTTGCTAGTGGACTAAGGCCCCCCAGGCAGGCGGGCTCGTCGACGGGTGGCTGCCCGTCGGGAAAGGACTGAAGTGGCGGATTCCCAACAGGGTGCCGATCGACCACAGCCCAATTTGCTGTATATCCACTCCGACCAGCACAACCCAGCGGTTACGGGGTGTTACGGCGATTCCCTGGTGGAGACGCCCCATCTGGACGGGCTGGCGGCGAGGGGCGTGCGATGCACGGAGGTGTATTGCCCGTCGCCGGTGTGCGTGGCGTCGAGGATGGCGACGCTGGCGGGGCAGTATCCCAGTGACATCGAGGTGTGGACGAACAGCCATATCCTGGATCCCGGGGTGCCGACGCTCGCGCACGCCATGGGCGCGGCCGGGTATCGCCCGGTGCTGGCTGGTCGCATGCACGCCATCGGCTCGGATCAGCTACACGGGTACGCAGAGCGACCGATCGGCGATCACAGTTCCAACTGGCCGGGTTCCGGAGACACCCCGAAAAAGATGACGGCGAAACTGGAACGGGCAGGGGCGGGGCAGAGCTCCTATGAGGTGCACGACGACGACGTGACCGCTGAGGCGGTGCACTTTCTCAATCGGCTGGGTGTGGGAAGACGAGCGGGCCTTGCCGAAGACCCTTTCAGCCTGACCGTCGGGCTCATGCTGCCGCACGATCCCTACCTGGCGAGACGCCAGGGGTACGAGTGGTATCGCCAGAGGATTGGCCCGCCGACCGTGCGCGACCCGTTCGACAACGACCTGCACCCTTTCATCCGCTGGTGGCGGGAGAGGAATGGCTGGCAGGCGGTGTCAGACGAGTGGGTGCTGGGGGCGCGGGCGGCGTACTGGGCGCTGATTTCGGCCATGGACTCGATGATCGGTCAGATCCTCCAGGCTCTGACCGACAACGGGCTGGCGGAGAACACACTGGTCGTGTACAGCTCCGATCA
>PBRM01000062.1 GCA_002725915.1 Gemmatimonadota bacterium | reverse complement strand
CGGCGGATGCGGTTGTAAACATTCAGAATATCGGCGCTGGAGCGCGCTCCAGCGCGCTGGGCAACAGTTTTGTGGCCTTGGCCGACAACGGCGATGCGGTATTCGCCAATCCGGCCGGGGTGGCCCAGTTGCAGCACCGCGAGGTGGCCTACACCAATGTGTCGCTCCTGTTCGAGGGCATCGACGGGGACGACCTGGGACAGCACGTGGCCAGCTACGTACAACCCCTCGGCTCCCGTCTGGGAGTGGGCATTGGTTTCGAGCGTATCGGCTCGGATCTGCTCAGCGAGAACGGTGGCTTCCTCTCCCTGGGCTACAAGTTGAGCTCGACGCTCATGGTGGGGGTGACCGGCAAGTATCTGTTCTGGAGCGTCGATACCATTCCCGACGATCCAGTGAACGGTCCGGACCCGCTGTCGAACACGACCAACGGCGCCATCGGGCTTGATCTGGGGTTGCTGTGGAAGTCGCCGTTTCAAGGCGCTCAGATCGGCGTTTTGCTCAAGAATGCGAACGAGCCGAACCTAGCCAAGACCAGTGGACTGGGCGATGCCGGGGCGCTGCCGATGGACCTCCACGTGGGCGCCTCGCTGCCGGTAGCGGAGACTTCGATGGTGACGGTGCAGTGGGTGGTCCGGGAGCTGACGGACGACCCCGACAGCCGCGTGGTGGTGGGTGGCGAGACGCGTCTGGTGGAGGGGCTGATGCTCCGCGCCGGGGGCAGCAAGCTGTTCCAGGACGATGCCAGCGGCGACCTGAACGCGGGTCTGGGCTACAAACGCGACAAGCTGCTCTTCGACTACGGCTACCACATTCCGCTGGATCTGACCGAGACCAACGGCGCTCACCGCTTCTCCATCGGTTACGTGTTCTAAGAGGCCTATTAGTTCAAAAGGGGCTATCAGGGAGATCCGTTCATGACGGCTTTGCTGGGCATCATAGTACTGGGCGTGGGACTGGGGGTGAGTCTTTTTCTGCCGGTTCCTCAGACCCTGAGGACGAATTTCGACGCCGGACAGTCGCTGTACGCCCTGGGGGAGTACGAAGGGGCTATCATCGAGTATTCGAAGGTCGTCAAATTCGACAGCAGGGCCGTGCGCGAGGACAGCATTCTCATCGACTATGGCGAGCTCGAACTGCCGATCCTGAGCGCTGCCTGGTACCAATTGGGCAACGCTTACAAGCGCAGCGGCAAGCACGACAATGCCGTGGAGGCCTTCCACAACGTTACCGAGGCCAAGGGAGTTTCGGAAGATTTCAGGTCGCTCGTCCAGTTTCAGCTGGCGGAAACGAGGTTTCTGCAAGAGAAGTTTGAAGAGTCGTCGAAAGAGTACGACCGCTACGTGGAGCTTTTCCCCAAGTCGGACCTGGCGGGGCAGGCCTATTTCTATTCCGGGTGGAGCCAGTTCAACCGCACGCTCTACGACGACGCTATCGCTACTCTCGAAGGTATGTTGGTCGCCTACCCCGACAATAGCTACGCTCCGGACGCCCAGTTCCGGATCGCCAGCTCCTACTTCGAGAAGGAAGACTACACCCGCAGCATCGCCGAGGCTGAGGCTGTCCTGCAGAAATATCCGGAGAGCCCCGTCATCGCCCAGGCTGTTTACCTCGAGGCGAATGCCCACGACAAGATGGGTAACACCCAGGAGGCGATAGACGCATACCGCGAAGTTCGCGACCTCTACGACCGCATGTACGAGTTGCTGCGCGGCTCCTTCCGCGAAGGGAAGAACGTCGATTTCGAGAGCTACCGACAGCTGTTCGAGACGTCTTCGCTACGGGTTGCCGAGATTTACCGCCAAGAGGGAGAGTTCGAACACGCCTACAATGAGCTCATCGCCGCTCAGGAAACCGCCGAAGAGCGTTTCTACAAGGCGAAAGTCCAGATGCGTCTGGGCGACAACTACCTCGAGTGGAAGCGCTACGACGACGCCTGGAAGACCTACAACCAGGTGATCGAGCTGTACTCCGACACCCCCTATCCGCCCAACGCCCAGTACCAGAAGGGTGAGGCCCGCTACTACGCCGCCGACTACGCCGAGGCTCGCACTGAGTACCTTAAAGTAGCGGAGGACTATCCCGACAGCGAGACCAGCCTGCGAGCTCAGTCTCTCTACAGTGCCGGATGGTCAATGGAAAAAATGGGGAGTGCCGACGACGCGCTTTCCATTTACGCTCAGGTAGTGGAGAGGTTTCCGCGCTCCCAGCCGGCGCCTCTCTGCCTGCTGCGCATCGGCCGCATCCACACCGAGCAGCAGCAGGTCGACGATGCCGTGGCCGCGTACAAGGCCATCGCCGACAATTACGGCAACTCCCGTCACGCCGCCGATGCCAACTACGGTTTGGGGATCCTGTTCAAGCAGCAGGGTCAGTTGCAGGAGGCGGTGGCGGCATTCTCACAGGTGGGCAGAGAGGCTCGAGAGGTGTACGTCCACGCCCTCATCGAGGCCGCCAATATCCACATTTCCGAGGGCAGGGCGGCGGCGGGCAAAGCGGTTCTCCAGGAGCTGTTGGAGGGCGTGACCGGCGACCGCACTCTCGAGGCGACCGCGCAGTACCAGATGGCACAGCTCGACCTCAACAACAAGAACTACGTCGACGCCATCACCGGCTACACCAAGGTTATCGAGGATTACGCCGAGAGCGGTGTCGCCAGCGACTCGCACTACGGTCGCGGCCTCGCCTACCACCACGCCGGTCGCTTCACCAGCGCCCTCAAGGACTACCAGTGGCTCCTCAACTCCGATCTACCGGCCGCCATGACCCTCAAGATCGAGTTCGCCATGGCCCTGTCGTATTCAGCGCAGGGCAAAGACGAGGAGTCGTTGCGACTCCTGAATCGCGTCATTGAGGGAGAGGACGAGACTCTGGCCAGGAACGCCCGCCTGCAGCTGGTCTCCATGGCGGAGAAGAAGGATCCACAGGACGCCATTCGCATCTACGAGGGCATGCTCTCGTCGCTCGACACCGAAGAGGACAAGGTGCGCGTTCTCGTTCGTCTGGCCAGCGCCTATTTCCGCATGGAGCAGTTCGATCGCAGCATAGAGACTTCCCAGCAGCTGATCGATCTGGCGGTGGGCGTCGAGAGTATTTCCAACGCGCTCTTCCTGCAGGGCAACAGCTACTTCAAGTCGGGGCAGATGGATCAGGCGGTTGGAATCTACCAGGCCATCATCACCAACTACCCCCAGATCGGTTGGGCCAAGAACGCTCAGTTTCAGCTCGGCATATGCTACAACAAGATGTCGGCGGGAGGCAATGTACAGTATCTGCCTCTCCTGTCGAAGGCCTTTGAGACGTATTACACAACCTACCCAGAAGACGACAAGGCGGTATTCGCCTATTACTACGATGCCTGGGCGCGCTACCGTCTGGGTAGCTGGAGGGACGCCAGCAACACCTTCCGGCGGTTGGCCAAGGCCTATCCGAGATCCAAATACGCCCCCGAGGCACTGTTTCGCTCGGGTGAGGCGGTCTTCAACCTCGCTCAGGGCCTTACCCCCAGTGAGAAAGAGGCGATTTTCGCAGAGGCCATGGCCAATTACAACGAGGTCATCGACCGCTATCCCAACTCCGATCACGCTGATGACGCCCTCTACAACAAGGCGTGGGCGCTCATAAGACTGGGTAGGGAAGATGAGGCGATCCCGGTCTTCGAGCAGATCGTGGCGGAGCATCCCGACGGCCGCTACGGCGCTAAGAGCCAATTCACTCTGGGCGATTACTACTACGGGCAGAAGGACTACTTGAGGGCTACGGAGAGCTACAACACCTTTCTGGATCAGTATCCGGAGGAGAGACTGGCCAAGGAGAACAAGAAACTTCGGCGCAAGGCAACGGTCCTTCTAGGACATCTTTCCGAGATTGACGCCTACGCCATGTACGCCGAGGGGGAGAAGCTCTTCGACAAGAGGGACTATCTCGAGGCCATCAAGATTTTCAGAGACGTTCAGGAAAAGTACCCGACGAGCGATCAATCCGTGAACGCCGCCGTCAACATCGGGGCCGCATTCATGGCCTTGGAGGATTACCGCAAGGCGGCCGAGGAGTTCCAGCGCGTCGTGGAGGTTTACAGCGGTGTGTCCAAATTCACGCCGCAGGTGGACTTCTCCAACCAGCAGTTGAAACAACTGGAGGAAGCGCGCCTGCTATAGACCTTTTTTGACGGCGAGGCGCGAACCAGGCACGTCCACGTTTAAGTTATCAGGGAGGAGTGTAGAGACATGTTGGATTTCTTTCGCGATGGCGGACCTTTCATGTACCCACTGGGCATATGGTCGATCCTGGTTCTTGGGTTTTTCATAGAGCGGGCGTGGACCTTTGCCCGACTGCGCTCTGAGGAGGAGCTCGCCGCGGCGGCCAACGACGTCACGGAACGCATCGACTCGGGGGCGTCCTTCGACCAGCTCAACGAGTACTGCGTCGAGATGGCCAAGCTCGAAGGGGAGGTGTTTGCCTCGGGGATCGCACGGTTCGAGCACCTGACCAGGGAAGAGCGCACGACCGAGGAGATGCGGGCGGAGATGAACGGCACGATCGAGCGCGCGGCCCTGAGCTACCTGGTGCGCTATCTGTCCATCATCCAATTCGTCGCGAGCTCGGCGATTCTGCTCGGTCTGCTCGGGACGGTGAGCGGCATGATCCGGGCCTTCGAGGGAATCGCGGAAAAGGGACTCGGCGAGCCCACCATCGTGGCGGCCGGAATTTCAGAAGCGCTCATCACGACGGCTACGGGGCTTGTCATCGCTGTGCCCGCTCTGGCTGTCTATACCTATTTCGCCACTCGAGCGGATGCCAAAGGCATTCAGTTCGAAGCCTATGGACACGGCTTTGTGGATGCTCTGCTGCGACGCTGGAGGGCATCGCAGGCAGCCTGAGGGGATTATTGATTAGGGGTTTCTGGCGCCGGGCAACCGAGCCAAGATTAGGGAAGCCTGAGTGCCCAGTNTGCAATCATTTTGGAGGTGGAATGACCGATGGCTCGAGAAAAAACNAAGATTAAGNAAGCAGANCNACTCGATCTCACNCCNATGATCGACGTGGTGTTCCAGTTGCTCATCTTCTTCATGGTGACNGCTGTNTTCGCNATNACACCGGGNCTGGACATCAAGCTNCCNGANGCGGAGACGGCGCAGGCGCCGGACAAGGAGAATCTCTTCATNGTGGTCGATCAGGACGGCAACATGAAATTGAATCACAAGAGCGTAACCTTCGCCAATCTGAAGGACGAACTGGTGAGTAAACGGGCCATTCTCGATAACACCACGGCGATCATCATTCAGGGTGACGAGCGAGCCACTCACGGGCAGATCGTTAACATCATGGATATCGCCCGTGAGGTGGGCCTCCTCGACCAGGTCATCGCTACGGAGCCATCGAGACGAAGCGGCAAGTGATGCTTTCACCAATTCGCGGCTGGACTGGACACCGCTCAACATTACATATCTGAGGGAACGATCGAGTGAGCGAAGCGAAGAAGATCCTATACTACGCGCTAGGAATATCCGCGTTAGTCCACATCATCATTATCGGGCTCTTGGAACCCGAGGCGGTGACGTGGCTCATAGCCCTCGTGATCGTGGTGCTCATCGTCTTTTTGTGGCGGGCGACAACCGGCCGTCGGGGTGCCCTTTTCACAGGTCTGGGCCTGGCTATCTGCATCTTGGCGATAGCGTGGGCGGTGGTATTTTATTCGGGGCTTGACGAGGATGTAGAGCGAGAGAAACTGATCCGCTTCCAGGCGCCACCGCCTATTCTGGAGAAGAACTTCGACTTGGCCAAGCAGCCGGAGATCTCCGAAGTCCAGATGGAGATGCTGGCGTCCATGGGCCCGCCCGACATACCGCCCGACATTACCGGGCTCGCGGATGTTACCGCTGTGGGTAGCGATTTGCTGGGTTCCGTGCTGCCCAGCACTCAGATACTGGGTGCGTTCAGCGGCGCCAAGGCGGAGGAGTTGTCTTTCGACCAGGTCGAGATGGTACAGCTGTCGGAGACCTCGGCGCCTGTACAGGAAGCGCTCAGCCTGCGGCAGGAGCTGCTGAACGTCGGAGACTTGGATTACGGGCGCTATCAGGCAATTCTAATCCAGGACCCGGAAAACAAGAAAAATATCCGCGGCTTTTTCAACATGACCATCATCGACTACGATCTGGCCGACAAGAACGCAGACCGCTTTCCCACAGCGGTTGAAGAGTTGATGCGTTACATCCGGGATTACTCTAAGATCAACGCCCGAATCGAGGGTACCACCATACGCCTGAGCGATCGCAATCTCGCGAAGGCGCCCTTCATTTATTTGACCGGCAACAACGCGATATTCCAGTTCACGGACGCCGAAAAGGAAAGTCTCGGTGAATACCTGAGGGGGGGAGGATTTCTCTTCGCGGACGAGATACGCAAGGCCGATCCGGACGAGGGTCTTGCGGGAAAGGACGCTGGAGTTATCGGCACCAGTTTCGATCGCCAGTTCAAGGCTCTCCTGAAGGACCCGCTGGTGCTTGGTAACGATGGCGACAAGTGGCAGAAGATCCCCAAAGACCACGACCTGTTCTTCTCCTTCTTTGAATTCCGCGATGGCCCACCCATGGGTGGGGCGCCGGGTGGAAATGTGTTTGATCTGGAAATGCTGGAGTTGCGAGGCAGGGTGGCGGTGATTTTCAGCGACTTAAACATCAGCTGGTATTGGGGGGATCCGACTGCCGACGCCCGTGAGCGCGGGCTGCAGTTCGGTGTTAATCTGATCGTCTATTCCCTCACTCAGCCGGGCGGCATTGCCAACGTGTCGCAGTTCACCGAGTAGGTCGGCGGGGGACTCCCTCGCTCACAATCGGAATCGCTTCGCGATTCGTCCACGTCCCTGCGCTCGCCGCCCATCCCTGGCCGGCTCCGCAGGAACGCGCCGGGCCCCGCTCCTACGGGCCTTTTCGGCGCGTAATCCGCTTTACGGTACACCCCTCCCCGCTCAACCCCTTCGACACCACGCCCCGGCCCGCGCCCGCTCAACCCAACTAAGACCCGTTCCGCTCAACAGGGTAAACCGCACCCGCTCAACAGGGTAAACCGCACCCGCTCAACAGGGTAAACCGCACCCGCTCAAC
>PBRM01000061.1 GCA_002725915.1 Gemmatimonadota bacterium | reverse complement strand
GGATTTCGCACCTTCAACGCACTCCAAATGGCCTCATTCCATCAGCTTGGTGATCTACCCGAGCCGCAACTCACCCACGAATTCTACTGACGAGCCGAAGGACTTAACGATTGAATCAATGTCGACAGCGGCAAGAAGCCCCCAACGAACGCCGGTTGTATTTCTGTGCCGCGCCTGCGAGCCTGAGCGAAGCTCCTTGGGTCGGGACTTGGCGCGAAATCTCGACGGCATGGTCCATTTGCCCGCACCCTGGCGGATATGGATATTATAGTTCGCTTGGAGCGCAGCTCAAGCGCTGCGGTGCCGCGTCCAGCGGTCCGCGCCACGTCTATAACGTCCACGCGCACCAAGCGTTGCTAGGCGCGAGGAATCGTGCTCGCCTCCGATCTCTCGACCGGCCGCTTTGGACGCGGCACGGCGCCCTCCAACGTCATCATCGTCCTCGAGCCGAGGCGTTCTACTGCGAGGAGCATGCCCATGTCCAACCCTCTCCTGGAACTGCGGCAACAAGGCCAGAGCGTGTGGTACGATAACATAGGACGCGGCATGATCATGTCGGGCGAGATGCAGCGCCTGATTTCCGAGGACGGAGTTCGGGGCATGACCTCCAATCCCGCCATCTTCGAAAAGGCCATATCCGGTTCCGGCGAATACACCGGAACCCTGCGCCAGCTCGTCGCCTCCGGGCGAACGTCGTTGCAGGTCTATGAGGCCATCGCCATCCAGGACATACAGTGGGCGGCCGATGTGCTGTTGCCCGTGTACGAGGAGTCCGAGGGCCGCGACGGGTTCATATCGCTGGAAGTCTCCCCCAGGCTGGCTGACGACACCGCGGCTACAGTGGAAGAAGCCCTGCGCCTGGCCGGCGAGGTGGGGCGAAGGAATCTGATGATCAAGGTGCCGGGTACGACAGCCGGCGTTCCCGCTGTAGAGCAGCTCATCGCCGAGGGGCTCAACATCAACATCACTCTTCTGTTCTCTCGAAAAAACTATGTCGAGGTGGCTGCCGCTTACGTGGCCGGACTGGAAACTCTGGCCGCTCGGGGCGGACAAATGTCGAGCGTAGCCAGTGTTGCCAGTTTTTTCGTGAGTCGCATCGACGCCATGGTGGAAGACAGGATTCAGACGCGCCTCGCCGAGGGCGGTAGCGCCCGCGATCGGGTGGCCCTGCGAAGCCTCCTTGGCAAGGTGGCCATCGCCAACGCCAAGCTGGCCTACGCCCACTACCGCGAGTTCACTTCCGAGGACCGCTGGCAGCGCCTCGCCGCCCGTGGGGCCAGACCGCAGCGACTCCTGTGGGCCAGCACCAGCACCAAGAACCCGGCCTACCGCGACGTTCTCTACGTAGAGGAGCTGATCGGCCCCGACACCGTCAACACCTTGCCTCAGGCGACGCTGGAGAGTTTCCGCGACCATGGGCTCGTGCGCCCTTCCTTGGAAGAGGGCGTGGACGAGTGCCGGGATGTCATGGACGGACTCGAAGAGCTGGGGATCTCCATGGAGGAGGTGACGGACCAGCTGCAGAAAGACGCTGTGCGCCTCTTCGTCGAGCCCTTCGACTCTCTATTGCAGGCTATCGAAGACCAGTGCGAAGCAAGACCTTGTGAGGTAGCGCCGAGGCGCGCTTAAGGAGCCCGTTGAGAGCGTCCTCGCGCCATCTTGTCCCCCCCGCGATGACTCCGCTGTTCGCTTCGGATCGCGCCCTCGACAACTGGCGCTGGCAGGGAGTGCCCTTCTATGTTCGCACCGGCAAACGTCTCGCCCGACGCGCTTCGGCTGTGAGCCTGCAGTTCAGACAGCCCCCGCAGGCCCTGCTGCTGGACGCGTCCGCGGCTCAGGTGCCCGCCTACGATGCCGGCTCGTGGGGTCCGCGCCAGGCCGTCCACCTCTTCGACTGCGACTGGCGAAAACGGTGGGACCTGTAACCCTCGCCGGCGACATAGGCGGCACCAAGGCCTACCTGGGGATCTTCCGCTCCGAAGGGGAGGGCCTCAGCTGCCTGGAGGAAGGCCGCTTCGCCACCACGCGATACTCGGGGATAAGCGAACTGCTGGTCTCCTTCATCGAGACATCCGGGCAGCGGCCTGAGAAGGTCGTCGTGGGGGTGCCGGGGCCGGTCCGTCACCCGCCGGTGAAGCCGGTCAACCTCCCCTGGACCATCGATCCGGTTGAGATCGGCGACCGCCTGGGTATCGCCGATGTCCACCTGCTCAACGACCTGGAGGCCACCGCCTACGGCACTCTGGTCCTGCCTCCCGACGACCTAGTGGAGTTGAACCGCGGAACCCCCGACGACGAGGGCAACATCGCCGTTATAGCCGCTGGTACCGGCCTGGGTGAGGGCGGACTGTGCTGGACAGGCGAGCGTTTCGTCTCCATCCCCTCCGAAGGAGGGCACGCTTCCTTTGCCCCGGGAACCGACCTGGAGTCCGAGCTCTGGGCTTACCTGTTCTCGCGCTTCGGCCACGTCAGCTGGGAGCGCGTCGTCTCGGGCCCGGGCCTGGTTCACATCTACGAATTCTTCAAGAGCTCGGGCCGCGGCCAGGAATCGGACTGGCTCGGCCGGGAGCTGGCGTCGGAGGAAGATCGCCCTGGCGTTATTTCCAGGGCTGCTACCAGCGGCGACGAACTGGCCTCCTTGGCGCTGGACCTTTTCGTCTCTCTCTACGGCGCCGAGGCCGGCAATCTCGCCCTCAAGCTGATGTCTACCGGAGGCGTCTTCGTCGGAGGCGGCATTGCACCGAAGATCGCCGACAAGCTGCGGCAGGGCTCTTTCATGAAGGGATTCACCGAGAAGGGCCGCGTCGCCGACGTCCTTGAGGGCCTTCCCGTTCACATCGTCCTCAACGACAAGACGGGCCTCCTGGGCGCCGCCTACTACGGTGTCTACCTCGGCTTTCAAGACGAAGAAAGGAAGCATGAAACAGCGCATCAGAGAAATCCTTAGCTGGTACGGCAGCGACAACCCCGGAACCCTCACCAATCTGGCACGCATCCTCAACAGCGGCCGACTGGGCGGCACCGGAAAGCTGGTCATCCTGCCGGTCGACCAGGGCGTTGAACACGGACCCGGACGCAGCTTCGCCCCCAATCCCGCCGCCTACGACCCGCGCTACCACTTCGAGCTCGCCATCGAGGCCGGCCTCAATGCGTACGCCGCTCCCCTGGGGTTTCTCGAAGCTGGCGCGAGGGACTACGCCGGTGATCTGCCCCTCATCCTGAAGCTCAACAACCGCGAGAACCTGAGCTCCGACAAGGACCCCCTTCAGTCCGTCACCGGGTCTGTAGAGGCTGCCCTTCGCCTCGGCTGCGTCGCCATCGGTTACACGGTGTATCCCGGATCGGCTCTGCGCACCGCTATGTACGAGCGGCTGCAGGAGCTGGCGGAGGAAGCCAAGCGGCACGGCCTGGTCGTGGTGGTGTGGTCCTACCCACGAGGGTCGGACATCAGCAAGGATGGGGAGACCGCCCTCGACGTCTCCGCCTACGCGGCTCAGATCGCCGCCCAGCTCGGAGCGCACATCATCAAGGTCAAACCCCCAGGACCGCACATAGAGCAGGAGGAGGCCCACAAGGCCTATGAGAAGGCCGGCCTCGCCACTGGGACCCTGGCAGAGCGCATCCAGCACGTCGTCCAATCCTCTTTCGATGGCAGGCGGGTAGTCATTTTTTCAGGGGGCGCTGCCAAGGGGAAGGAGGAAATCTTCGAGGAGATTCGCGGCATCCGCGACGGCGGCGGCTTCGGGTCCATTATGGGCCGCAACGCCTTCCAGCGCGAGCGAGGCGAAGCGCTCGAGCTTCTGGGAGATGCCATCAGGATCTACCAGGGAGAGCTCTAACAGTGGCCGAGCCGTCGCCGCAGCTGGTCGAGCGGGCTAGCCGCATCCGTCTCCTGCTCATGGACGTAGATGGCGTGTGGACCGACGGGAACCTGTTCTACGTCCCGGGCTCCGACGGCGACATGGTGGAGGTCAAGCCCTCCCATGCCCACGACGGACAAGCGCTGCGGTGGCTCCACGCCTCGGGTCTGCCCAGCGGCCTCATCAGCGGCCGCGACTCACCCGGGGTCACCCACCGCGCCGAGATGCTTGGCATGACCTATATATACCAGGGATTCCTGGAGAAGCTTCCGCCGTATGAGGAGATCTGCGCCGCTGCCGGCGTGAGCGACGAGGAGGTCGCCTACCTGGGGGACGACCTGCCGGACGTTCCCCTCATCGACCGGGTGGGACTCGGCGTGGCCGTAGCCAACGGCCGCACCGAGGTGAAGGAACGCGCCGACTACATCACCGCGGCCTGCGGAGGATCGGGGGCGATCCGCGAAGTGGTGGAGCTGATCATGAAGGCGAGAGGGACGTGGGGGGCGGTGCTGGCGCGTTACGTGGGGACGGGCTGAGGGGAGAGTCCTCTTCACCGCCAGTGAGGCGACTCGGCTCAGGTCGCGTAGCCGTCCTGGCTGATTTTGCGCCAGTCGGGGAGGAAACCGGTCTTCCGGCCGAATCCGTACGACGGGCCGATCTGGTTTGCGCTCGACCACGGCCACCCCTGTCCGCCGATAATCCGGAATTGGTCGGCCCTGCCGCTCAGCCAATAGAACATGTGCGCCGCGTATCGCGCCAGGTTGTGGCCGCCGTAGTCGGCGGTGCGCAGATCGAAGTCCGGCTCGGCGATCCAGTCTCTAGCCGGCGGCACCGTGCGCCAGTAGTTGTACTTCATCATGTGCCGCATGCCTGCTGCCGTCGACTCGCCGCGGCGGTGGAGAATGCTCTGGTGGTGGATACCCAGGGTCCCGGCGGGCCCGTCGCACAGCACTCCGCCCTGATCGGACTGGCGCTGGGTCGAAGCGATGTGGGTTCCGGCCACGAGCTCAGTCGGCCCCAGCTCGGCCGGCGTGTCCTGTGGAAAATAGAAGACTTCGACGAAATTGAGCTCGGGTCCGAAGACGTGGTCGGCGTCCTGATGCCACGCTTGCGCCGGCTGCGGACACTCGATGGCGTGATGGCTGGCGAGCACCGGCAGGCCGACATTCCTTCCCAGCAGCGAGCGCATGGCGCCGGTGAGTTGCGGATGCAGCAGCACGTGTTCGAGAAACCAATCTTCGAGAAAGATCCCGCTGGGCTCGTGCGTTCCGCGGATACGCTCCAGATCCGCAACAGCCATCCCGGCGGGAATGAAGCTCGGATTGGACGGTAGCTTTCCTTCGAGGTAGTCACACGTCCGCCGGTTGATCTCTTCTGGCACCACGCCGCGCAACAGCAGGTATCCCTCGCGGCAGAACTCCAGCACCTGCGTGTCGGTCAGGGTGGGCTCACAGTCAAAAGTCCACTTTGCGTCGTCTCTCATCACATTAATTCGTACCTCCGCCAGCGGCTCGCAAGCCGCCGCTCAAAAAAAATTCTCGAGTTCTTTTCCCCTCCTCCCATCCCGTAAGGAGCCACATCCCGTCGGTAGCGTACTGCCCTGTGAAGGCTTGGCACAAAAGCGGCACGTGCCAGTCCTTGGGGACACTGGGTGCTTGATGGCCTACGGTGTTCTGTGCAGGTTCTGCGATCCGTTCCGAGCCTGCCGCTGTAGCCTATCGCCTGGTTGAGCAGTCTCGGCCGTTGCTTCACCCACGTACACCACCACCGCCTGACACAAACACGCGGATCCACCGTCTGATGGAAAACCGCTGGCTCTTTTCCAGGTCCATCGACCTGCTGGTGCTGTTCCTTCCGGTCTCGGTCACCTGGGTCGTCTGTTTCGCTCTGCCCGCCCCAGTGCTGGAGCGCGCTCTGCCGCTGTGGGTATGGGCGGTCTTCATTGTCGGCATCGACGTCAGCCACGTCTGGAGCACGCTGTTCAGGACCTACCTCGACCGCGAGGAATTCGCCTCTCACCGCACCGTCCTCATCCGCACCCCCTGTCTGACCTTCTGCCTCTTCTTTCTCCTGGCCGGCTTCTCCACCCTCTGGTTCTGGCGAGTGATGGCCTACCTGGCGCTCTTTCACTTCGTCAGGCAGCAATATGGTTTCTTCGCGCTCTACAGCGCCCGGTCCGTATTCAGAACGCCGCATCGGCTTTTCGCCGACGTCAAAGTCATCTATCTGGCCACGCTGTACCCGGTGGCCTACTGGCATCTGACCGCGGAACGCAGCTTCAACTGGTTCGTCAGCGGTGATTTCTTCCTCCTCGCCCATACTTTCCTGGGGAGCGGACTGGAAGCGCTTCCCCTCCTGCCACTTGTCGGCAACTCCCTTTACTGGGCGATCATCGCGGGCTGGTGTATAGAGGAAGTCCTCCTCTGCCGCAAACACCAGACCCCCCTGCGGGTGGGCAAAATCCTGTGGCTGCTGAGCACGGCCGGCACCTGGTACCTCGGCATCGTTCACTTCAACTCCGACCTCGTTTTTTCCCTGACCAACGTGATCGCTCACGGCGTGCCCTACATTGCGCTGGTCTTTTTCTACGTCCAGAAGAAAAGCGGGATCAAGGGTTCCTCGAGCCCGCTCTCCCGCTTCCAGGTCGGAGCCAATGTGGCCTTCATGCTGATCGTCATCCTGTTCCTGGCTTTTGGCGAAGAGTACTTGTGGGACCTGTTTCTCTACCAGGAGCGAGGTGCCCTCTTCGAGTCCATCTTCAGCTACCCGATTCGCGTCCTGCAGAGTCCCATGGCCCAGGCCCTTGCCCTGGCTTTGCTCTCCGTCCCCCAGGTCACCCACTACGTGCTGGACGGTTTCATCTGGAAGATGAATGAGAAGAATCCGTATCTGAGGCAGGTGTTCGCTTGAGACGCGTCTTCAGCCGGTCGCTTGGCTCTCCGCTCGCTCCACCCCGCCCTTCATCGCCCTGTAGCAGTGCGCCGCCGTCTCCCACGGGTCGTAATCCGGGCGTTGCCAGATCTGACCGCTCACCTCGGCGGTTATGGGCACGTCGATGCCGGCTGCGGATACGGCGCGGAAGTAGGCCTCCAGATCCAGATCGCCGTCACCGGGAAGCAGGAACTGGACCTTCCCGTCTACCATCCTGCCGTCCTTGAGGTGGGTGTGCACCGCATAGGGCACGCACAGGTCGACACAGTGCTGCAGCTCCATGCCCAGGACGTGGAAGTGACTGTGGTCGAAGTTCAGCCGAACGCAGGGGTGGCCCACCGCCTCCACCAGCCACACGGCTTTTTCCGGTGAATTGAATTCCTGACCGACGTGGGCTTCGAGGGCGAGGGTGACGCCGTGGTCTTCGGCCACGCGGGCGTAGGGGGACAGCCGTTCGGCGACCCGCTCGCGGCACTCCTGCCAGGTCCCGTTCTGTCCCCCCAGCGTGGTGGTGATTACCGGGCGGCGCCCATCGAAATTCAGATCGTTGGCGAGTTGACAGCTGCCGGCCAGAACTCTGACCTTGTCCTCCACATCCTCGTCGATGGCACACAGGTTGATCAGGTGCATCAGCACCGGTGATGGCAGACCCGCTGCCTCGTATCTGTCCCGAAGTGATCGACGGGAGTCACCGTCGAGCTTGGCCGGCGCCGTCGGCCAGGCATCGCCCACGTTGAGCTCCAGCGCATCGTAGCCGATTGCCTGGACTCGGTCGACTGCTTCGAGGGGGTCCTCCGTCTGCAGTCCGTAGGTGCTGTAGGCAAGTTTCATCCTATTACCCATTCATCGCCCTCATCTCTCTCTGTGTTGGACGGCTGTTCCCGGACTCTCACCGAGGCGCCTGTACATTCATCTTGGCGCCTTCCTTCCACCTGCCTCGCCGATCAGCTGAGTCAGTCGCCGACCGATGATCTCCGGCTCCCCCTGCTTTAAACACATGGGGCCAAAGGCGACAACTCCTTCCCGCACGTGGGAGGGGTTGGCGTGGATGCTGGGCTCCCCGTCCTGCAGCTGCTTCACCACCTCCATGGCCGACAGACCCGCCGCCGCCTCGTCCAGACGCAGGCGCACCGTCGGCATCTCCGACCGCTTCGGATCTGAGACCAGCTCCGTCTCGGAGTGGGGGACCTCCCTAAGCGCCTCCGCCAGCGATTCCATCAGGCTCTGCCACCGCTGCCGCCGCTGCGCCGGGTCTTCCTGGGCGAACAGCTGCAGGGCCGTCAGCAGACCGACAATCTCCTCCTTGCCGACCTTGCAGGGCCGGCCGATGCCGTGGTGAGGCGCCCCCGGCAGCTCGTCCTTGTCGATCAGCGCTGTTGGCGGGTTCCACTGCTCCCAGTAGATATCCAGATCCAGGTGTTGAAGCGCCGCGGCGGAGATGAGATCTCTCCTGCCGCACAGGATCCCCGAACTCTGCGGCCCCCTCAGCGCCTTGCCGCCGCTGAAGACCACGAGGTCGGCGCCGTCGGCTATGAAGCGCCGAAGATTTGACGCCGGTGGGAGCTGCCCGGCGGCATCGACGATCACGGGGACGCCCGCCTCGCCAGCTACCCGTACGACCTCGGTTAGAGGCGGCTCGGTGTGTTCATAGGCGACGTAGCATATAGCCGCCGTCTGTTCGGTGATGGCGGCGGCGATCTCCCACGGCTCGGTGTCGCGCACACCGGCGCCGCTGAAGCGATCGGAAATACCCACTTCTACCAGCCTGATGCCCACCGACCGCACTGCGTGGTCGTAGAAATTGCGGTGAGATCGGGCCATGATCACCTCGTTCTTCATCCCCGAGGTGTCGGGCAGCCGGTTCATCTTGTCCGGATCGAGTCCGGTCACACAGGCGGCTGTACCCAGAAGCAGCCCTGCTGCAGCTCCGCTGGTCACGTACCCAGCCTCGGCTCCGGTGATGTCCGCGATAATCTCGCACGCCCTGCCCTGAAGCTCCGCGATGTCGACGCAGTACTGGGAGGCCTCCTTCATGGCCAGGGCCGCCTCCGGCAGCATGATCGAACCGCTCAGACGCGTGGCCGGGCCCGAAGCGTTGATGATGGTGCGAACTCCCAGTCTGTCGTACACATGGTCTGGCACGCGGCTCACCTACTCCGGTTTGCACTCGTAGCGGTTGACCAGATACAATCTGCGGACGTGTTCCGCGTCACGAGTCGATTCATATCGATTGCGGGTCGGGCCGGCGGCTCATGCCTCTGGGATCAGACCGGGGGCCGGAAATTGATCGCACAAATCCCTCACCTCGCTGGCGACCCCCGCGTAGCGCTGCTTTCGGCCCGCGAGCTCGAGGCCCTCGTCCGCCCGCGCCTGGGCGACCCGCGCCATCCAGTTGCCGAGGAGCGCCATCTCCTCGATGCCGAATCCGCGACTGGTCACCGCAGGGGTGCCGATGCGGATGCCGCTGGGACGCCTTGCCGACCTCGGGTCGTCGGGAATCAGATTGTAATTACAGACGATCCCCGCCGCGTCCAGCGCCTTGGCCATCTGGTATCCGCTGACGCCCTTGCTGCGCAGGTCGATCAGCAGAAGATGGTTGTCCGTGCCCCCGGACACGAGGTCGAAACCCCGGTCGCGCAGGTGTGAGGCCAGGGCCTGAGCGTTTTCGACGATGCGGGCGGCGTAGGCTCTGAAGTCCGGCGTGGCCGCCTCCTTCAGAGCCACTGCGATCGCGGCCGTGGTGTGATTGTGTGGGCCTCCCTGAAGGCCTGGGAAAATGGCGGCGTCGATCGCCTTGGCGAACTTCTCTCGGCACATGACCATGCCCCCACGCGGTCCCCTCAGCGACTTGTGCGTCGTCGTCGTGACCACGTCGACGTGCGGAACGGGACTTGGGTGCAGCCCGGCTGCGACCAGACCGGCGATATGGGCGATGTCGGCCACCACCACGGCGCCGACCTCGCGTCCGATCTGGCCGAAGCGCTCGAAGTCGATGATCCTGGGATGCGCCGTGGCCCCACACCACAGGAGCTTGGGCCGGTGCTTTTCCGCCAGTGCCGCGATACGGTCGTAATCCAGCCTTCCCGTCGCCTCGTCCACGCCGTATTGAACGGCCTCGTAGTGCAGCCCCGAAACGCTCACCGCCGCGCCGTGGGTCAGGTGGCCGCCGTGTGCCAGCGACAGGCCCATCACGGTGTCGCCGGGCCTGCCGAGGGCGACGTACACTGCCTGGTTGGCGGGCGAACCGGAGTAGGGCTGCACGTTCACGTGTTCGGCGCCGAACAGATCTCGGGCGCGCTGGGCGCACAGCTCTTCGAGCCGATCGATCTGCTGCTGTCCCTCGTAGTAGCGCTCACGCGCGTACCCTTCCGAGTACTTGTTGGTCAGCACCGAGCCGGTGGCCTCAAGCACCGCCCGGCTGGCGTAATTCTCCGAGGGGATCAGGCGGATCTTCTGATGCTGGCGGCGGTTCTCGGCCCGGATGATCTCGGCTACATCCGGATCGACTTCACCCAGAGATGTCAAGATGTCACCTGGTTTCGTGCGGACAGCGCCGCGTCCGCCAGCGCCTCGGTGTCCACCACCATCTGCTTCCAGGCGTCGAGGCTGTATGCGGGGCCCTGGGCGAAGGGGGGGGTTTCGATGCACATGCTGTATTTGTACCCCGTTGCCGATGCGGTGCGGAAAGCAGCGCCGAAATCCACCCGGCCATGGCCGGGAGCGAGGTGCGAATCCCGGTCCCCGGCGTTGTCGGCAAGGTGGAAGGCCACCAGGTGGGGGCCCATGGCCTCGACGAAGGCGTCGGCCTCCTCGCGGCCTCCTCCGGCAACCAGCGCGTGTCCCGTGTCCAGACAGAAGCCCAGATTCGAGTGGCCGAACTCAGCGGTGATGCGCTCGAAGTGCTCGGGCCGCGAGCCCAGCCTGCCGCCCTGATCGCCCGGCAGCATGTTCTCCAGCGCGAGCGTAAAGTCGAGCTTCTCCGCTGCCGGCAACAGCACCTGCAGGCTCTTGTCCAGCTGGGACAGGTATCGGTCCAATCCCTCCGCCTCGGCGTCGAAGCGGCTGGTAGACGGATGTTGTATACCCACGCGTGCACCCAGGATCGCCGCCCTCTCCATCGAGTGGCGGGCCATCTCCACCGCCTCCCTTCGGGTCGTCTCGTAGAAGGAGCATATGTCGGCGGCGGCGGTTAAGGGAAGATGGAAACTGTCGAACCTGAGACCCGCCTCGGCGAACCGGGCGCGAGCGCTCTCCAGCTCGGCGTCGGTTTCGGAGGGGAATAGCTCGTGGGCCGCCTCGAACCCGGAGAGCCCGGCGTGCCGGCAGATCTGGCTGATCTCATCGTGGGACTTGCCCACGAAGGAGTACCCGGTAGTCGTCCACGTCCACGTCTTTTCCATTTTCCGCTTTCGTCCTTTCTTATTACCCAATCGCCTGCATGGGTGGCGGGCGGAAATGTCATCCAACCATAAACCAGGCCTCTGACATGAGCAAGTATCTGGGAATCGACGCCAGCACCCAGTCGATGACGGCACTCATCATCGACGTGGAGGAGTCCCCCTGCATCGCCGTTGAGGAGTCGGTGATCTTCGACGACCACTTCCGCGATCGCTACGGCGTTGAAAACGGCGCCCTCGACCTCGGCGGCGGCCAGGTGCACTCCCCTCCCCTCATGTGGGTGGAGGCCCTCGACCTTCTACTGGCGAACCTGCGCGACAACGGCCACGACCTCGCGCGCCTGCGAGCCATCGCCGGCAGCGGCCAGCAGCACGGCACCGTGTACCTGAACCAGTCCGCCGGCCCCGCTCTCGCCAGGCTGGACCCGTCGCGCAGTCTGGCCGACCAGTTGGCGGGCGTGTTCTCGCGCCCGACCTCGCCCATCTGGATGGACACCTCGACCACCGCGGAATGCCGCCAGATCGAAGCGGCGGCAGGAGGCCGTCTGCCCCTACTGAAGCTCACCGGCAACACCGCCTTCGAGCGCTTTAGCGGTCCTCAGATCCGCAAGTTCAGCCAGTCCGACCCGGAGGGCTACAGCCGCACCGACAACATCGGACTGGTTAGCTCCTTCGTCGCCAGCCTGCTGGCAGGTCGCCTCGTTCCGGTGGACGCGGGAGACGGCAGCGGCACCAACCTCCTCGACATCCGCCGACGCCAGTGGGCCCCGGAGGCCCTCCAGGCCACGGCGCCGGAGCTGGCGAGGCGTCTACTTCCGGTCACCCCTTCGACGCGAGCGATCGGTGAGATCAGCACCTACTTCGCCCAGCGCTACGGCTTCTCCCCCACCTGCCGGATCTTCCCCTTCTCCGGCGACAACCCCTGCAGCCTCATCGGCCTCGGTCTGGTGGAGCCCGGTAGTGTCGCCCTCAGCCTGGGGACGTCCGACACCCTCTTCGCCTGCATGGACCAGGTCAGGGTCTCTGACAGCGGCGAGGGAGCCGTCTTCTGCTCTCCCGACGACATCAACTACATGGCCCTCATCTGCTTCCTCAACGGCAGCCTCGCCCGAGAGGCAGTGAGAGACCAGTATGGGTTGGACTGGGAGCAGTTCGCTCAGGCGTTGCGGGACACGCCACCGGGCAATGGCGGAGCTCTCATGCTCCCCTACTTCGCCGCCGAGATCGTCCCCCACGTCCCCCAGCCCGGGGTCGTGCGCCAGAACCTCGACGCGGCCGACGCCAACGCCAACGTCCGCGCCGTCATCGAGGCCCAGGCGCTGTCGTCGCGGCTCCACTCCGCCTGGATGGACGTACCCGTCACCTCCCTGTCGGTCACCGGCGGAGCCTCAGCCAACGAGGAGATCCTGCGCGTCTACGCCAACGTCCACGGCTGCCCGGCGCACCGCTTTCAAACCACCAACTCCGCCGCCCTCGGTGCCGCTTTGCGCGCCTGGCACGGTTGCGCCGGAGAGTCAGGCGAGAAGCCGATGGGGTGGCCGGAGACAGTCGAGCCCTTCACCCGCCCCCAGACCACCATCCAGCCGGACCCGGCCGGCAGCGGCGTGTACTCGCGGATGCTGGCGGCGTACGAGAGCCTGGAGCGGCGCGCTACGGCCGGCTAGCGCCCGCGGCTGCAGCCGATCACTGCCTGGTACGCCACCAGGGCCGCCGCCACGTGCACGTTCATCGAGGGCCCCTTCCCGTACATGGGAATGAAGACGGCGCCGTCGCAGAAGCCGAGGGTGGCCGGGTACACCCCTTTGGTCTCGTTCCCCAGGACCAGGCAGACTTTAGCCGGGTAGGGATAGTCGAGATAGCAACGCGTACCCTGTGCCGTCTCCAGCGCGACGAGATGGTAGCCTTCCTGTTTCAGCGTCGACGCGGCCTCGTCGATGCGGGAGATCTGCCGCCAGGAGACGCGGCGATCGTGGCCCCGGGAGGTCCGGTCGATCTCCTCTTGCGGGGGAATGGGGGTGCGTCCGGCGAGCACCAGCTCCCGGGCGCCGCAGGCGTCGGCGATGCGGAAAAGCGAGCCCACGTTGCGGGGATCCTCCATGCTCTGCAGCAGGAAGGCGATCTCCGCCTGCGGTGGGTATTCTTCCGCCGCCCTCTGGAACAGCCTCCTGATTTCGACCTTGCGCAGCGATAGCATGGAGGAGTAGGTAGGTGGGGGGGGTGGCACCCTAGCCGACGGACGTCAGAATCTTATCTGCTTGAATTTGCGTATGTGATCGACCATCGCCGTCTCCACCGGGAGCCGCTCCATGCTCGAGGCGCCGTAGAAACCGTCCACCCCGTCGGTTTGCTGGAGCACGTACTCGGCGTCCTCGGGCATGGAAATCGGCCCACCGTGGCAGAGCACGAGGATCTCAGAGTTGATGGCGCGCGCCGCGTCGCTGATGGCCTGGACGCGGTCGGTCGACTCGTCGAGAGTGAGAGACGTGGTGGCGCCGATGGCTCCCTTCGTCGTCAGTCCCATATGGGCGACGACGATATCGGCCCCCGCCTCCGCCATGCGGGCTCCTTCCTCCGGCTGGAAGGCATAGGGCGTCGTCAACAACCCCATCTCGGCGGCCATGCGCACCATCTCCACTTCCAGGCCGAATCCCATTCCGGTCTCTTCCAGGTTCTGGCGAAAAACGCCGTCGATGAGACCAACGGTGGGGAAGTTCTGCACCCCCGAGAACCCGATCTCCTCCACCTCCTTCAGGAAGACGTCCATCTGCCGGAACGGGTCGGTGCCGCACACGCCCGCCAATACGGGCGTGTGCTCCACCACGGTGAGCACCTCACCGGCCATATCCATGACGATGGCATTGGCGTCGCCGTATGGCATCATCCCGGCCAGCGATCCCCGTCCGGCCATGCGGAATCGGCCGGAGTTGTAGATGACGATCAGATCCACCCCGCCCGCTTCCTCCAATTTGGCGCTTATCCCCGTGCCGGCGCCCGCCCCGATAATGGGCACGCCGTCGACCACCCGCTGGCGCAATCGCGCCAGAATCTCTTCCCTGGTGAAAGCCATTGCCGACCTCCTTCAGCTCTCCGCTACCCGGACTGGCGGTTCGATCGCCACCCCGTCCAGTTCTCTCAGCTCCGCCTCCGGGCCGAAAGGAGCATAGATAGCGATAAGCTCCATGGGCACGTCGCCGTTGTTGACGGTAGAGTGGTAGAGGGCCGTGGGGATGTGGACGAGAGTGCCCGGGCCCACTTCTCTTTCCTCCACCTTGCCGGGGAGTTCCACCGTCTGCAGCCCGGTGCCGCTGACGACGTAGAGGATCTCCTCGCTGTAGGGGTGATTGTGCCGATCGTGCCCCTTGCCCGGCTCCAGGACGACCAGTCCCGTGCTGAAGCGCTCCGCCGCCGTCACCCTCGGTTCGGACAACCACGACAGACGGCCCCAATTGAAGACCTGGGTTTCCACGTCCTCCTTTTCCACGAAAGTCAGCTTACCTTCAGGCATCCGTCACCTCTCCAATCGAGATTCAATCGTCAATAAGGGCTTCAAAGAACAATCGTTCGCCATCTTGCTCGCCTTAGCGGTATCTCGTGCACGGAAGAGTGCGTCCGCCTCTGACGAGATTGTCAGCCTTTGCCACCCTTGGCCTGTGAGATGAGCTCCACCATTACCTCCACCGCCTGCTCCGAGAATAGCGGATCGTTGATGTTTGCGTCCACCTCGTGCACCGCGATCCCCTCCCGCAGACCTCGGCGGATCGCCTCGAAGATCGCCTCGTCCGCCTCGCGGTCGCAGAAGGGTTGCCCATCGCCGTCGAGGATGGACACCCCCTTCAGAGGAAACAGAAAGGCCACGGGACCCGTCGCTGCATTCGCCTTTGCCGCGAAGACAGCTCCCATGCGCCGATTCTCCTCCGCGCTCGTCCGCATCAGCGTCACGGACGGATTCCACTCGTACAGGTTTCTACCCGCCTCCCGATAGTGCATGGGTACCGTGTCGATGGCGCCGAAGTTCGCCATGTCCACACAGCCCGGAGCGATCAGGTGGGGGATCCCCCTTCTGCCCGGAGCGCTGAGTCTGTCCTCGCCGGCATCGAAGATGCCGCCACACACCGTATCCGCCCACTCGGTGGTGGTGATATCGAGAACGGCGTCGACGAGTCCTTCCGCTACCAGTGCCTCGAGGGTTCGGCCACCGGTGCCGGTGGCGTGGAAGATCAACACCTCGTACCCCTTCGCCGCCAGCGCCGATTCACAGGCCTCCACGCAGGTCGTGGTGTTGCCAAACATGGAAGCGGCGATGACCGGCCGGTCATCGCCGGCGCCGGTCACCTCTGCGCCCACCATGCCGCAGATGGCTCCGGCGGCGTGGGTGTAGACGACTCGAGAGATGCGATTGACACCGGCCACGTCGACAATGGCGGGAATCATGACTACGTCCCGCAGGCCCACGTACGCGGAAGTGTCGCCCGATGCCGCCGTGGACACGCAGACCTTGGGCAAACCCAGGGGGAGAGCCCGCATCGCCGCTGTCACCACGCTGCTCCCCCCGGTACCGCCCATGCCGAGGATGCCGTGAAAACCTCGCTCGACGAACAGGCGCGCGGCGATCGCAGCAGCGCCAGCGGTCATCGCCTTCATGGCCTCGCCGCGATCGCCGTGCCGACGCAGCAGCGCCAGATCGGCGCCTCCGGCCCGTGCCACCTCGTCGGCTTCCACGTCCACGGGAAATAGGTCCGTACTGCCCAGCACGCCCGTGTTTACCGACATCAGCTCGCAGCCCCTTGCGGCGATCTGCTGTCTCACGAAGGCGTAGTCGGGCCCCTTGGTGTCGAAGGCCCCTATGAGCATCACTGTCTTCTTCATCCCATCGACGAAACCCCCTCTTCCGATTGCTGTCAAGAGAGATCGACCTCCAACCCGTCCTCACCCACCATCACCTCACCGCCAAAGTGGTCGCGGATGGTCTCGGCCATGCGGTGGGCGGCGGTCCGGTCTCCGGTGATGTCTTCCATGACCAAGTGCTTGATGACCAGTCGCTTCACCCCGGCAGCCGACGCCAGCTCGCCGAGTCCTTCGGGGGTGAGGTGCCAGGCCCCCCAGGGCTGCTGGGCGAGAAACTCCGCCGTGCCCGAGCACTCGCAGACCATGAGGTCGGCGTCTCGACTGTAGTCGATGAAGTCCTCCCCGGGGGTGCCGTCTCCGGTGATGACGATGCGTCTACCACCGGTGTCGACCCGGTAGGCGAGGCTGGGCATGCCGCCGTGGTCGGTGAAGGCAGCGGAAACCGAATACCCCTCCTCCTGGAGAAAGAGCGACGCCTCCTTTACCTCGATCACCTCCGGATCGAGGCCTGACTCGCTCTTGCCGTGCCCAACGCGACTGGCGATATCCTGCTGAAAGGGGGGTCGGATGATCCGACTGGCGAAGTGCTCGGTGCCCTCCGGGCCGTACAGTCGCAATGGGGATTGCCTGCCGTTGTTCCACCCCACGAAGACGAAGTAAGGCACATCGGTCACGTGGTCGAAGTGGAGGTGGGTGAGAAAGAGACGATCGACGCTCTCCGCCTGCACCCCGGCCTGCGCCAGCCGCATGCAGGCCGAGCGTCCGCAATCGAAGAGTAGTGTGCGCGCCCCCAACTGGAGGATCTGCGAGGGACCGGCGCGGCGCGGGTTGTTGCGCACGGCGCCACTGCCAAGGAGGACGAACCTGAGCGCGGTTGTAGGTGTTTCCGTCATTGGTAGCTCCTGCCGCGGCGCGGTCAATCGAGCTGGCGGCGCTTGGACCACAAGAAGATTACGTTGACGGCCACGAAGAGCCAGACCCCCAACACCGCCCACCTGCGGCGCTGGCGNCCCCNGACGGATTCGACCAGGCGCCCCTCCACGGCCGCCAGATCGNCANCCGCGGCCTCGAGGNTNTCCTCAATGAGCTCCTCGTTCAGCGCGTGAGTGATTGGATCGGCCTCCCGCAGCGTCGACCGCGCCGCCTCCAGCATGGGCAGGACGCGATCGAGCTTCGGATCGATGTACCTGAGACTGTCGAGATCCGCGGCCACACGTACCAGTTGAGCGGCGCTGCCCTCCAGCCTGCGACGGATAGCCACACCGCGGCTGGCCGCCCCTGAGTCAGCAGCGTGGCAACGGGCGCACGATTCCTCCATCAGGGCGAGGGTGGCGTCGAGCACGCGGTGATTGTGGTGACAGGTGATGCAGGTGGGGTTGTCGGCATGCTGCCAGGCGCGATGGGGTCCCACCCCGAAGAAGCGGGCCGGGCCCGTGTGGCACCTGCCGCATATGGCGGCGATGTTCTCGCGCCGGGGCTTGCCGATGAACCCGGTTTCGGGCGCCTTGGCCTTTTCGATTTCGGCCGCAAAGGGGTCGCCGCCGTGACAGTCGTCGCACAGCAGCAGCCCTTTCTGGTAGTGGATGCTTTCGACGAACTCGTCGCCCTGTTCGAAATGACATAGGGCGCACATCACCTCGTCGATATCGACCGGCGACGCCCCCTCATCGGCGGCCAGCCGCGTGCCGATCACCAGAGCCAGAAGAGTCAGTCGCCTCGACCTGCTTCGGCTTGCCGGAACGATCTGCCCCCTCATGGCGCTCCTCCTTCGCCCATCCCCTGCTCCTGGGCGGCTTGCGGTCGGCCGCTGCTGCCTCCCTCGGCCACCCCCTCCTTCACGGCGTGCGGGCGACCGAGAACATCGAAGTCGTAGGTCTTCCCCAACAGGGCCTGCTGCGTATCCGACAGATGTCCGAGGAGGCCCAGAAAACAGATCACGGCAGCCGCGGCTGTGGCGACCACGAGCACCCGCAGGCGGCGCCGGGGGTGACGGTGTGACGATCGGTCGAAGAGGATGGGCAGTAGAAGGAGCAGGACCAGGACCAGCGGCGGGACCTGCACACCCACCACCTCGGGCACGTATTTCAGCAGCTGATAGGCCGGCAGGAAGTACCACTCCGGTTTGATGCCCGGAGGGGTGATAAGGGGGTCGGCCATGTCTCCCAGATGGGGCGGCAACAGCAGGGCCAGAGACATCAGCGCTCCGATAGCGACGTATATGGCGGCGCTATCCCTGAGGGCATGATGGGGGAGGAAGGGCTTCCCTCCCTGTCGGCGGATCTCGTCCGCCCCGGGCTCGGGTTGGTCGGTTCCACTCAGAGGGGAGGTCCCGTGGTAGCGGATGAGCAACAGGTGCAGCCCCACCAACGCAATGAGCGCAACCGGCAATAGGATCACGTGAACGACGTAAAACCGGCCCAGGGTCGGGTCGGCGACCTCTGTTCCGCCGATCATGAATTCCCGGGTCAGGGGGCCCACCACCGGAATGGACGCCGGCGCCTCAGTGGCCACCACCGTGCCCCAGTAGGCCACCTGGTCCCACGGCAGGAGATAACCGGTGAAGCCAAACCCGAGGATGATGGCCAGCAGCGCCACCCCCACACCCCAGGTGAGCTCCCGAGGTTTCTTGTAGCCGCCGTAAACCAGCACTCGCGCCAGATGAAGCAGAGCCAGGACGACGATCAGGTGCGAGCCCCAGTTGTGCGCTGACCGGATCAGCCAACCCAGAGGCACGTCATAGGTGATGTGCTGAACGCTCTGGAAGGCCTCCTGTCCACTGGGCTTGTAGTGGACCATCAACAGGACGCCGGTGAACAACTGCACGGCGAGGAGCGCCGCCAGGACGGAGCCCAGCGTAAACAGCCAGTTGACGTGGGCGGGAACGGGCTTTGTCAGATTCTCCCTGAGCAATCTGACGACCGGCTCCAGCTCGAACCTCGCCTCCAGCCAATCCCGGAGAGCCTTGGTGGGATTCCACTTCATCCGCGCAGCAGCGGTCCGACGCGGATCCCCCCCCCGGCTCCGGCGGTCACCCGCAGGCGCGCCAGGGGCTCTCTCGCCGGGCCGCGCAGCACCTGGCCCAGCAGGTCATAGCGCGCCCCGTGGCAGGGACACTCAACCTGCTGGGTGGAGGAATTCCAGGCCACCGTGCAGCCAAGGTGGGTGCAGGTGGCCTGCAAAGCGATAAGTCGCTCCCCCCGGCGGATGACGAGGACCTTTCCGAGGTTGCTCCTGGCGACTACTCCCTCGTCCTCGCCGAGAGCGGCGGCGGACAGAGGACCCTCCCTTCCCACGAGCAGGTTGGAGCCGGAGGCGTCGCTGGCTCCGGGCCACAGGTAGGCAAGCGCCGCCCCCGCGAAACCGCCCAGCGTGCTGACGACTCCTAGACCCAGAAACGCGTTGATTACCCGCCGGTGCATTCAGCTCACCGGTCTCGTCTTCCGCACCCCGTTCTCGTAGACGACCTCGTACTCTCCGTCGGGAACCGGTATAGCTCGCATCGCCACTTCGCCGGCGGTGACAAGCGGCTCGGACCGCAGCAGCAATTCGTCCAGCGATTCAGCCGGCGTCTTGCCGGTGGTATCCAGATCGATCTTCCGCCCCTTGTGAGTGAACAGGCACTTGTCGATCTCCTCGGCGAACTGCTCCTTGAGATGGGCGATGTCCTGCTCCTTGATGATCTGAAACTCGTGGGGCTCAGCGCGCATGCGCTCTCGGATCGCCTCGTCGCTGGCTGTCAGGTGGATGAGGACAATGTCGGGCAGGCGGGCCTCCAGAACCATGGTCTCGTACAGGCGCTGGTGGCCATAGCCGTAGTTGGCGTAGTAGGGATTGTCCGGATCGTCTCCGTACGCGGCGGAGTACACCGCCTCCTCCATGTGCCAACCACTGATCAACGTATTGGCGTAGTTCCTGATGACCTCCACGTGGTAGTGGATCTGCATGCGCTGCATGCGCTCCTTCACGTCTCGGGGAAAGCCCACCATGAGCTGGCGCGATTCCGGACTCAGGGTGGAGTCCGGGATGGTGAAGTGGTCATCCCCGTGGATGCCCTGCTGGCGATGCCTGTAATACTCGCTCAGGAGCTGGATGAGAGTGGTCTTTCCCGCGTACTCGATGCCGACGAAGATGGTGCGCATACGGCTTACCCCTGGTTAGTTGGTTCTTTTGCTGAGACCGGACCGAGACCGGCAACGCCGACCTCGTCGGCGACGGCCTTCCGGGTGCTTGCGGGTCCCTCCCGCGGCTTAACCCTGGTCGGCCCCGGCACTTCTGGTATATTAGCTTCGGGCCGCAGCAAGGTAACAAACCGCAGGTAGGGGATCAAACCTATCGCTGCTGGTGTGCCGGCCACACGATATGACTTCCCCATCGACAGACGACACGGCAAAGAAATCCGCTGGGCGGGTGGGGATCCTCGTCGCCCAGCTGGGCACGCCGGAGGCGCCGACCGCGGCCGCCCTCCGTCCCTATCTGAAGCAGTTCCTCTCCGATCCCCGGGTCATCGACCTCCACCCGCTGAAATGGCTGCCCATCCTCTACCTGATGGTCCTCACCAGACGGCCCAGGCGCTCGGCCCGTCTGTACCAGCGCGTCTGGACGCCGCAGGGATCCCCCCTCCTTATTCACTCGCGCAGCCAGGAAAGGGGGCTGCAGGATCGGTTGGGCGATCGCTACCGCGTCATTCTCGGTATGCGCTACGGCAACCCCAGCATCGACGCGGCGATGGAGACCTTTGCGCGGGAAGGTGTGGACCGGATTCTGCTCTTTCCGATGTTCCCCCAGTTCTCCTGTGCCACCACGGGCTCGGTGTACGACGGCGTTAACCGCGCCGCCTTTGGTCGGCGCTGCCGCCTCTTCTTCGACCGCCGCCGCCGCATGCCCACCCTGCGCACCGTGCCTCCCTACTACGACCACCCCGCCTACATCGACAGCCTGAAAGCGGTTGTAGAGGAGACGGTCAAGGGCCTGGACAGCACCCCCGACCTGTTCCTCTTCTCCTTTCACGGCATTCCCAAACGATACGTCGACGAGGGGGACCCCTACGCTGAGCAGTGCCAGATCACGGCTCGACTCCTGGCCGCATCGCTGGACCTGGGAGACGACCGTTGGACTCAGACCTTTCAATCCCGGTTCGGACGGGAAGAGTGGCTGCAGCCCTACACCGAGGATGTGCTCAGGCAGCTGGGTGGCCGCGACGTGCGCCGGTTGGTGGTCGCGTGCCCGGGGTTTACCGCCGACTGCCTGGAGACGCTGGACGAGATCGGCCGCGAGGGGATGCAACAGTTTCAGCAAGGGGGCGGTCTCGAGCTGCACCTGGCTTCCTGCGTCAACGGGCACCCGGTCTGGCTGAACGCCATGGCCGAAATCGTGCGTCAGGAAACCGCGGGGTGGGTCTCTTGATGCGTCGCAGATGGGGACTGACTGTTGGGTAGCAGGAAGGAATGGTAACACAGTGGAACACAGGGGGAAAGTCCCCTGCTGCTGCCAAGCGCTCAGTGTGTGTACTGCGCGCCGATGTTACCCAGATGTTATCTACGCCGCCTTGACGGCGGTCCTCGTACAGAATGACACTTACGCAGAGAACATAATCTAGGCGCCTGTCAGGCAGTGACGTATCGAAACCTCATCGGTGAGCGCGTCGATGAGGAACTCAAACGCGCCGCAATACTGCTGTGATGGTTAATGGAGATACGTGCACTATCATGCTTCATTGCTAAGCCCGGACAATCCTGAGTGAGCCGTATCTACTGCTCATGTGGACCAACGAAGGCATCTTAAACAATAGCCCAGAGACTAACCTGATCCACCACTATTTACTTTAACGAGGAGATCTGATCAATGAAAACATTCTTGTGCTGTGTTATGCTGGTCGCTGGTTTTTTTGATAGTCTGTCCAGCATCTCAGGCGGACGAAGCCCAGGATTTTCATGATTTTTGCAGCTATTTCCAAGCCACTTGGATTTTCACATTCGACGATGGCACAGAATCCGAATTTCGAAATGGTCGGTGTCGATGCACGTCA
>PBRM01000060.1 GCA_002725915.1 Gemmatimonadota bacterium | reverse complement strand
CCGCTCAAGGGTGCGTCCATGCTCCTGGATGCAGACCCCTTGGGACCCAGGATCCAGCCTGGTACAAGATGGGGTGTGGAGATCGGTTACAGGGCCTTTTACGATTGAATCATAGTGATTAACGCATACTACGAGGACCGTTGCCTTCTGATCACGGGCGGTACCGGGTTTCTGGGGCTGGCACTGATCGTCAAGGTGCTGAGAGATCTGCCTCAGGTCCGGAAGGTCTACGCCCTCCTGCGCTCCCGGACGCGGGCCGACGGTCAGGTCGTGTGCGCCCGTGAACGGCTTCAGCAGGAGGTCCTGGAGGGGGAGGCGTTCGCCTCCTTCAGGGCCGCCGATCCAAAGGGCTTCGCCAGGGCGCGGCAGAAGGTGGTGGCCGTGGGCGGGGACATCTCCCTCCCCGACCTGGGAATAGATCCGAGTCAGCGGCAGGAGCTGCTGGAAGAGGTGGACACCATCTTCACCATAGCCGCCACCGTGGTCTTCGACGACCCCCTGGACGACTCGATCCGGCTGAACACGCACGGCCCCCTCGCACTCCTCCAGCTGGCGCACGACAGCAGCCGGGACGTCGATTTCATCCACGTGTCCACGGCCTACGTGAACGGGCAAAGGGCTGGCCGCGTGCCAGAAGAGCAGTTGCCCATGGACCGCGACATCCGTCAGCTGGTGGCGTCTGGCGCCAACGGCGGCTTTGATCCCCAGGTGGAGATCGCCGACTGCGAGTCCTTCTGTCGCCGCCTCTACAAGGAGGCGGCCGGCGAGCCCAGGGGACGGGAGTTCCGTCGGGCCGCGCTGGCTCAGACCGGCAATCGGGAGCTGACCGACGCCCGCCTGCAGCAGCTGATCGAGGACCGCCGGAAACGCTGGTTGGCACGCGGCCTCATCGACGAGGGCAGGCGACGGGCCAAGGATCATGGGTGGAACGATGTCTACACCTTCACCAAGGCGATGGCCGAGCAGATGCTGGTGAAGAAGCGGAAGAACACCGCCCTCGTCATCGTCCGTCCCAGTATCATCGAGAGCGGTCTGCAAGAGCCGGCCCCCGGCTGGATCACGGGTCTGAAAGTCATGGATCCGCTGGTGGCGGCTTACGGCAAGGGCGTGATGCCGGATTTCCCAGGGCGGCGGGATCTTATCATCGACCTGATCCCGGTGGACATCGTCGTCAATGCGACCCTGGCTGCCGCCACCCAGGCCACGAGCCGGGAAGTGAGCGTTTTTCAGGTGGCGTCGAGCACGGAGAACCCGGTGCGGCTCTCTACTCTGTTCGACAACGTGCGGGCACACTTTCTCCAGTACCCGCTGCGAGACCGGGACGGACGGGCTCCCTCTCTCCGACAGTGGAGCTATTCCGGCCTGCGCAAGTTCAAGCTCCTCTTCCGGTTGAGGTATCTGTACCCTCTGAGGCTGCAGGAGTGGATCTTCAACCGCCTCCCCGCCGCCATCGTATCCGAACAGCGCCGCCGCATCGTGGCCACCCTCAAGATCCGCTTGCAGCGTGTGCTCCATTACACCGACCTCTACGCCCCCTACACAATTCGGCAGTGCGCCTTCGAGACGCGCCGAACCCGCTCCCTGTTTAAGGCTCTGCCGCCCGAAGAGCGGAAAGTTTTCAACATGGACGTGAAGAGGATCGACTGGCCCACCTACGTGCGCGATGTCCACGTACCTGGCCTGCGGCGGTACGTCATTAAGGACGTGGACGGGGCCGCGCTCTTCCCCCAGGCAGGGGAAGAGTCAGAGGAGGATCTGGCGGCCAACCGACAGATCGAAGAGAGCTGACGGGCGTATGTACCCCTACTGGTTGGAAATCGGTGGCTATCGACTACCCACCTTCGGTCCCATGGTGGTCCTGGGCTTCCTGGCCGCCCACTTCTTCATCAAGAAGGAACTGCAGCGCAAGGGTGCCGACCCGGAGCTGGCGTCCTCTATAATTACCGCGGCCATACTCGGCGGACTCGGTGGCGCCAAGCTCTACTTCGTCCTCTTCGAGTTGCCGGCGCAGGCGTCGTGGCGCGAGTTCTTCGGGGCGGTTTTTTCCGGCAGCGGGCTCACCTGGTACGGTGGCTTCGTGGTCGCCGCTGCCGCCATCGTGTGGGTGATACGCCGCCACGGATTGTCTCTGGGCGCGACCGCCGACGCCAGTGGGATCGGACTTGCCATCGGCTACGCCATCGGCCGCATCGGCTGTCAGCTGGCCGGCGACGGCGACTACGGCGTGCCCACCGATCTGCCCTGGGGGATGGCCTACCCCGATGGCGTGGTTCCAACCCTGGCGAAGGTTCATCCGGCGCCGGTGTACGAGACGCTCATGGGACTGGCGATCTTCGGCGTTCTGTGGAGTGCGCGGAAACGCATTACAATACCCGGGTTATCCTTCTATCTGTATCTCATTATGACCGGAATGGCCCGCCTCTCGGTGGAGTTTGTGCGACTGAACCCGAGGGTGCTGTGGGGGCTTACTTCTGCCCAACTCATCAGTGTCGTCCTGATGGTGGTTGGTGTGGGCGGCGTCGTCTACCTGCTGAGGACCCGAAGGGGGAGGAGAGGACTGGAGGGGAGCCTCGAGCCGGCCCGCCCTGGCGGGGAGTGAGGACACAGAGTGTGGGTGAGGGGAGATGAGCGAAGATGGCTGAGATAGCTCGCTACCGGCGCGTGTCCAGTCTTGGCACGGCAGAGAAGTTTCGAGAGCACCTGGAGTCTCTCGGCGCGTCGCTGGAGTGCGACGACGAGATTCTCACGGCTCCCGACTCCCCTCTGGCGCAGCCTGCCGCTATCGGGGAGAGAGTGGCGGGAAACCGCTTTGCCATCCAGCCCATGGAGGGATGGGACGGCACCGAAGAGGGAGATCTCACCGACCTGGTGCGCCGACGCTGGGCGAACTTCGGCCGCAGTGGCGCCAAGCTTATCTGGGGCGGCGAGGCCTTTGCCGTCTGTCCCGAGGGGAGGGCGAACCCGAACCAGCTCATGGCGCGAGAGGAGAGCCGGNCGGGTATCGCCGAGCTGCGNCGGATNCTGCTGGACGCTCACGACGAGAACGGACAATCCGTCGACGATCTGGTCNTCGGTCTGCAGCTCACCCACTCGGGCCGCTTCTGCCGACCGTTCCGCAAGGACCGGCTCGAGCCCGTCATCGCCTACCACCACCCGATCCTCGACCGCAAGTTCGGCATCGATGCCGACCATCCTGTGGTCACCGACGAGTACCTCGAGGCGCTGATCGGCACCTACGTGGGGGCCGCCTGTATCGCCGCGGACACGGGGTTCCACTTCGTCGACATCAAGCACTGCCACGGCTACCTCGGCCACGAACTGCTGAGCGGTTTTACTCGAGAGGGTCCGTTTGGCGGCTCTTTTGAGAACCGCACCCGCTTTTGCCGGGAGATCATCCGGCGAATCCAGACAGAAGCGCCGGGGCTCGCCATCGGGGTGCGCCTCAGCGCCTTCGACATAATCCCTTTCCGACCGGATCCTGAGCGCTCGGGGGGGAAGAAGCTGGGGCCCGGAATCCCGGAGTCCTTCGAGGAGCACCTGCCCTACCGGTTCGGGTTCGGTGTCGACCAGGAGGACCCCGCGGTCATGGACCTGACCGAAACGACCCGTTTCCTGGAGATGCTGGCGGATCTGGGAGTGACCCTCGTCAACCTCTCCTGTGGCAGCCCATACTACAACCCGCACATTCAGCGCCCCGCCCTGTTTCCTCCGTCGGACGGGTACCAACCGCCGGAGGACCCTCTGGTCGGGGTGGCGCGCCAGGTGGGCGTGGTGGCGGCGGTGAAGTCGCGATTCCCGCAGTGCACCTTCGTGGGCTCGGGTTACTCCTATCTACAGGAGTACCTGCCGCATGTGGCACAGGCCTGTGTGCGTGCCGGCATGGTGGACTTCGCCGGTCTGGGTCGCATGGTGCTGTCCTATCCCGAACTGACGCGAGACGTGCTCGAAAAGGGGAGACTGGAGCGCAAGAGGATTTGCCGCACCTTCAGCGACTGCACTACGGCGCCGAGGAAGGGCATGATCTCTGGCTGCTTCCCGCTGGACTCGTTCTACAAGGAAATGGATGAAGCCGCGACCCTGAAGAGGATCAAGGCGGGCGACGCGAGTTGAAAAGCCTCCGCAGTGGCGCCGGCGAGGGAAGCCCGCTCAGAGCGGCATCAGAATGCACTGACTGCCCTCGTTGGCTAGAGCTCACCGGGGCGTGGTTGGAGTTGGAGAGGGAGTGGATATGGGCTTGAACCACATGAACGAGCAGGTCACCGACACCTTTCGCTGGTACTTCCCCCATCAGGGGAACATGCGGGCCCTCATGAACAAAGCGATATCAGCGGCGCTTGTCGGAGCGTTCCGATTTCGCAACTGGATGTGCGGCGGCGAGGTTTTTGTCAACGAGCGCATTGTCGAGTACCCCCAGGTGTTCCGCTGGATCAAGCCGCACGGCGCGGTCCTCGACATCGGCTGCGCCAAGTCGCGTCTTCCGTACCACCTCGCCAGCTGGGGCTACGAGGTGCACGGCATCGACGCGCGGCCGTACGCCCTCACCCACCCGTCGCTGCATTTTCACCAGACCGACCTGTTCACCTGGCAGCCTGGGCGCACCTTCGACGTGGTGCTGCTGATTTCCACTCTCGAGCACTTCGGCCTTGGCAGGTACGGGGACAAGGTGCTGTCTGACGCCGAACGCGAGGCGGTGCAGCGGATCGGCGAGTGGCTGACTCCGGGAGGGCAGCTCATTGTGACGGTGCCTTTTGGCGTGCCGGCCGTCACCGACCGGCATCGCATATACGATCGGGAAAGGTTGGCGCAGCTGTTTGCCGATTTCGAGTGGGTGGACGAGAAGTACTGCCGCCGACAAGACGCCGCCTGGCGGCCGAGCACGGCGGCGGAGCTGAAGACGGTGGAGTCCCCGGACATCCCGCCCAACGGGGTGGCCATGTTGAATCTGAGGTCGGCCAGCTGAACAAGCGGCCAATCTGTGGTCGGCGCTCTGTAAGAGCGAGCGGTGCACGCTGTTTTCAGTAACCGTACCGACGGGCGTGAGAGAGGTCTTTCAACCCTGTGGCCGCGTCAGCTGCTCGATCTGGGCAGCGGCTTTCAGCCCGTGACCGGACAGCACGACAACGACCGTCTTTCCGGCGGGGATTTCTCCGCTTACCCGCAGTCTCTCCAGTCCGCTCCACACCACCGCCGACGTCGGCTCGACGCAGAAGCCGGCACGGCCGAAGGCGCGCACGCCAGTGGCGATTTCCGCCTCGGTAACGGCCACCGCGGCCCCGCCTGATTCGCGCAAGGCGAGCAACACCTGGCGGTCCCGCACCGGGGCGGGCAGGGCGATGCCCTCGGCCAGGGTCGGCGGTCCTCCCGACATCGGCTCGACGACGTCGGCGCCCGCCCGCATGGCGCGACAGACGGCGGAAGCGCTCTCCGCCTGCACGGCTACCAGTCGGGGGAGACGCGGAATCACACCCGCTTGCAGCAGATCCCCGAAGCCGTCGTGGAGTCCCAGCAGTATGCTGCCGGCGCCCACAGGACAGAGAACGTAATCGGGGGCCGTCCACGCCAATTGCTCGGCGATCTCGTAGGCCATGGTCCTGACCCCTTCCAGGAACATCGGGTGCCAGAGGTGGGAGGCGTAGACCGCTCCTCGCTCCTGAACGTACTCGAGCAGCGCGTCCGTCGCCCGGGGCCTGGGCCCTGGGACCCGCACGAGCTCGGCGCCGTACAGCTGTATCTGCGCCAGCTTTCCCGCCGAGGCCGACTCGGGGCAGAACACCTTGAGGCGGATGCCGGCCCGGGCCGCGTAGGCGGCGATGGAGGCGCCGGCATTGCCGGAGGAGTCCTCAACCGCCTCTTCGACACCCAGGGAGCGCAGATAGCTGATGAGGAAGGCCGATCCCCTGTCCTTGTAGGAGCCGGTGGGCTGGGCGAACTCGCACTTCGCAAGCACCTCGGTGGTGCCGACTCGAACCGGCACCAGGGGAGTTATCTGTTCGCCGAGTGATACCGCGTGGGGGGCGGGGAAGGTGGGGATGGCCTCGGAGTAGCGCCACAGATCGGGGGGGCGCAAGCTGATCGAGTCGACGGGGAACGCCCTGTCCATGGGGGCGCAGGCCAAGGCCCCACCACAATCGGCACAGCGGTGATGGACTGGAGCGTCGGCGTCGATGCCACCAGTGCCGATGCCAGCGCCGCAACCGGAGCATATCAGCTCGCCCGCCGCCGCCATGCTCAGCAGGTCACGGCGCCGCGCGAGGCGGAGGATACGAGGCGGGCGTATTTGGCCATGACCCCCATCTTGTAGCGCGGCTCCGGTGCTCGCCGCGCCTCCAGCCGCGAGGCGATCTCCGCGTCGCTCAGAGCCACCTCCAGACACCGCGACTCCGTGTCGATGGTGATTTCGTCGCCGTCCTCGACAATGCCGATGGGGCCGTCGCACGCCGCTTCCGGCGACACGTGGCCGAGCATCAGCCCGCGAGTGGCGCCGGAGAAGCGGCCGTCGGTGATGAGGGCAACCGATTCTCCCAGCCCGGCGCCGACGATGGCGGCGGTGACCTGGAGCATCTCCCGCATGCCGGGGCCGCCCACCGGTCCCTCGTAGCGGATGACGACTACCTCGCCACCAGCGATACTGCCGCTTTCGATAGCGGGCATGACATCCTCCTCTCGCTCGAAGACCCGAGCCGGACCCACGTGTCGGGTGCGCTCGTAGCCGGCCAGCTTGACCACGCATCCATCGGGTGCCAGGTTGCCTTGCAGAATGACCAGGCCACCGGTCGGTTTGATGGGTTTGGAGGCCGGCCGGACCACCTCCTGCCCGACAGTTTCCACGGCGTCGTCCGCCTCCTGGCCGATGCTCTTTCCGGTTACCGTCAGGCAGTCCTCGTGGAGTCCGCCCACCTCCTTCAGGCGACGGGCCACCAGAGCAATGCCGCCGGCGTCGTGGAGATCGGAAGCGACAAAGAGGCCCCCCGGCTTCAGGCTCACCATGAGGGGGGTGCGACTGCTTACTTCCTGGAAGTCCTCCAGCTCGAGCTCGATGCCGTACTCGTGGGCGATGGCGAGGAAGTGAAGGATGCCGTTGGTCGATCCCCCGGTGGTGGCGATGGAGGCGATGGCATTTTCGATGGACTGACGAGTGACGATCTGGCTGGGCCGCAGATCGCGTCGCACCAGGTCGACCGCCAGCTTGCCGATCTCGACGGCCTCCTCATTCTTCCTGGGATCCATCGCCGGAATCGAGCCGCTGCCCATGCGAGCGATGCCGAGCAATTCGATCGCAGTGGCCATGGTGTTGGCGGTGAACTGGCCACCGCACGAACCGGCTCCCGGGCAGGCTGCGTTCTCGATACCCTCGAGCTCCGCCGCGTCGATGCTGCCCTTGGCGTGGGCGCCGATAGCTTCATACACATCCTGGATGGTGAGATCCCGGTTCTGATACTTCCCCGGCATGATGGAGCCGCCGTAAAAGACCACGGATGGAATGTCCAGCCTGCCGAGAGCCAGCACCGCGCCGGGGGTCGTCTTGTCGCATCCCGTCATCGCTACCAGTCCGTCCAGCATATGTCCGCGCGCCACCAGCTCGATCGAGTCGGCGATGACTTCGCGGCTCACCAGTGAGGTCTTCATCCCCTCGGTCCCCATGGTGATGCCATCGGAGACGGTTACGGTGTTGTACTCCAGCGGCGTGCCGCCGGCCTCCCGCACCCCCTGCTTGACGAACGCGGCCAGCTCCCTGAGGTGGTAGTTGCAGGGGCCGAGCTCCGTCCACGTGTTGGCTATGCCGATGAGGGGCTTGGCGAGGGCGTCGTCGCCGTAGCCGACGGCCTTGTACATGGCTCGCGCGCCAGCGCGCGCGGGGCCGTCGACGATGGTCTTGCTGTGCTTTCTCAGCTCTGACATTTCAGTTTATCTGCTCCTGCGATAGAGGAAGTAGGGCGAGGACGCCATGCTGGCAGGTCGGGCCG
>PBRM01000059.1 GCA_002725915.1 Gemmatimonadota bacterium | reverse complement strand
AGGACCTCCTGGCTGAACTCGATAGCAACGACAACGGCGTGATCGACGAGGAGGACTTTGAAGCGGCCCGGGAGCGCGGCGACGAAGACCTGCCCCCATCGTGGGACCATGCGCTGCAGGAAATAGGAGACGCGAACGGCGACGGTGTTATCGACCAGGAAGAATTCGAGGGGGGGCGGAATCCGAGCGCGGATTGGCAGGGAGAGGCCGGCGTTGAATTTTCGGGGGGTTTGTTTGGTGAAGAGATGATTATAACCATGGTGATGACGGGGACCTGGGAGGCGGCGGACGGCCAGTTCACACTCGTACCGATCGAACTGGTGCTCGAGATCAACGACATGACTCTGGTGGAATTCTATTCCCTCTTCCTCGGGTCCCTGTTCGAATCGCTCTTTCAGGAATCGGGATTGAGCGAGGAAGAATTCCTATCGATGATCGTGGAGGACAATCCGGATTCGATCGATGCACCAGAATCGCTGGAGGAATATACGGCAGCCCTGGTCGAATCTTTCGCCGCAGAGATAACCGCGGAGATGGCGACGGATTTACTGGAGGTGGAGACCTTCGTTTACTCCATCGACGGCGACGAGATGACCGCGACGGACAGCGTCGGCGAACCACTCGGGTTTGTGCGTGTAGATGCAGGCAGCGCGGTCGAAGCGTACTCCTGGGGGCAGGTCAAGGCCTTGTACCGATAACCGGCTACGACTGTTACATGGGACCGATTACGTGATTCGTCCGGGCATCTGGAGGTGCACCCCCCGTCGCCGTCAGGGGACGGCTACACAGTTCACCTCACGCCCCACGCCAGGCACCACTCGATATCCTAAGAAAGCCATTGCTCAACTTGCGGTGAGAGAGGCGGCCGCCAGCGGTCATACCGAGGCTCTAGATGAATCCGAGATGGCGTCAAAGGCGCCTGCCGCGTGCCGATGGCGAGAATGACCTGAGCTCATTGGCGTCTGCTCCTTTGTATGGCTGGAGTTGTGTTCAGAGGGATCGAGTGTGCTCGTCGCAAAGACCTCACTTATCGGGCGCTGATCTATGGAATCGTTGGCGCCTCGACCGAAACAGGTAAGTTACTTCTGCGACAGCACACCGGCGAGATCGACCGCCTTGCCGACCACGAGGTCCTCCGCCTCCTCGGTGAAGGGTGCGGGCCTGAGGAACAGGTGATAGGAGCTGGCCACCTCGTATCCACCGAGAGCATAGGTCTTCTTTCCCGGGACGTAGCCGATCAAGCCGTTGGCGTAGCCCACGGTGACGGTGGTGGCGGGCTCGAGGGAGGTCTTGATGTGGAGACCGATCTCGGTGAGTATCTCGCCGCCCATGAAAACGAGACGCAGGTCTCCGTCGAGCTGCAGCACCTGAATCTCCTGCGGACAGGCGCAGGGGAGGTCGCCGCTGTCGAGGAGGGGCAGGATGACCTGGCGCGCCCAGTCCCGCCTGCGACGATCTGTTGTCTCCTCGGCCTCCTGCTCAACGGCCTCGCGCTTGGGGAGCTCGGTGTAGGGTAGCAGGTGGAAAGCGGTGTCAGCACGGAGCGCAGCGGAATCGACGGGGCGCGCCTGGGACTGCGATTGCAGCACCTCCGAAGCCATGACGTTTGAAGCTGCTTCCAATTCGTCCAGAGTCGGACGGGCAAAACCCGACTCACCCGGGTTGAACCAGGGGCGTATGTCTCCAGCGCATCCGGTGGCGAAGAACGCGGGAGCGCCTTTCTCGCTCTCCAACTGGCGGCACAGAAAGCCGGGGTAGTCACCTCCGATCATATAACCCCCCAGGCTGGTAGGGTGGCAGCCGTACACGGTGAGGCTTCCCAGTGGCTGGCCCTGGCGATCATGGAACCACAGGGTGTCCAGGTCGCGGTCGACGGGGCCGTCCGGACAGGGGGCAAAAAGGATTCCCCCCTGACCGTCGGGGAGGCGGCGGTTGACGCCAAAGGTGGAGGTCCCTCTGGAGAAGGATACATCTCCTCGGACACAGCGGCCCTTCGCCGCTACAGCGACTTCGACGAGACGCCGGTGAAGGAAGGCGGCATAGCCCACCTCAATCTCTCCAGGCATGATCCAGGGCGAGAAGAAGGGGGCGCAGTGGGTGTGGGTGGCGGTAAGGATAATCTGGCGAGGCAGGAGCCCGGTCGCCTGGGAGATGTTGAGCTTGGCCTCAGAAGCGTACGACGGCCCGTAGCCGATGTGGTCGGCGGTCAGGATCATCGCCTCGTCCGCCTCCCCGCGCAGATAGATGGCGCCCGCTCTCAGGGCCTGATACACGCCCTCGGACTTCTGCTCTCGATTACCGTAGCCGTTGAGCCACACCGACTCGGCCGGCGTAATGTCGGTCTGGGCAATGCCGATGCCGACCTCGATCATGCGTGATCTCCTTCAGTTAATGCGTCTGTGTGTTTGTGCGCGGCTCGATGAAAACTCGGCCTGTACTCGGGAAGGATGGCAGCTGTCCCGGCGTCGCCATCCCTGGCGGGGGGAGTGCCTCCATCCGACACCTCAGCGTGGCAGGTCGTCAAGTCCGAGTCCGCTGAGGTCGGCAAACGATCCCCGCTGTTCGGCTTCGTACAGTCGCCAGATCAGGCGGAGTCCCTGCAGGCTGTCGGGGCCGTTGGTGCGAGGTAGCCTTCCGGTCTCGATGCAGTCGAGAAAGTGGGCCATCTCGTTCTCAGTGTGCTTCCCTGTGTCGGCTTGCAGGATCAGCGTCTCCCTGCCTCCGGCGTGGGCGATCAGGCGTCCTCCGCTGATGTCGGCCTCGATCATACCCTCGGTGCAGTGGGCGTGAAAGGAGTATCGCAGCCGGCTGCCGCGGGCGCCCCAGGTCCCGAAGTGATACCCCAGCCGCCCCTCCTCGAACTCGATGGAGACATTGCTGGTACCTTCTCGCTTCATCCAGGGAGTGCCGCGATTGGTGCCGAGGTGAGTACCGCGGATCGGCCTCCCGAGGTACCAGAGCAGGATGTCGACGTAGTGGCAGCCATGACTGAAAAACTGCCCCCCTCCAAGCTTGATTGGATCCGAATGCCAGCCTTGCTCGGGGTACTGCGTCAGCTGCTCGGTCCAGATGGAAACCTGGAAGACGTCCCCGTGGACGCCCTCGTCGAGTAACTCCTTCATGCGCACAACGAGCGGGTGATAGCGCATGCAATAGGCGATCATGAGCGTCCGTTGGGCCTTGCGGGAGGCCTCGATCAGCTGGAGACAGCCCTCCTCCGAGATCGCCATGGGCTTCTCGAGGAGGACGTGCTTGCCGGCGGCGAGACACTCTACACCGATGGTATGGTGCAGGTGGTGGGGAAGCACGAGGAGGACGGCGTCGACGTGGTCGAGGACCTGCCGGAAGTCGGTGGCAACCCGAATTCCGGCGAACTCAGAGGCTACCGCGGCGGCGCGTTCCTCGTCTGAATCTACGGCCGCGGTCAGCTGCAGGCGCGAGCTCAAAGCCTCAAAGCGGCGCAGGTGAGCCTTCGACATGTCTCCACAGCCGATCAGACCCAGGCGAATTCTGCTCATGTCGCGTATGTTTCTCTTCCCATAGTCAGGAAATATCGGCCATCGCAGCGGGTAGAAGAAGCCGCGGAATCAAGAACGACCCTGGAGCGAGATGATTCAAGGGGGATCAGGAGGAGTGGAAGAGATGCATTCGGACCAGGAGGAGCGCAAATTGACGGTGCTGAGCGCAGCGGATCGGGAATTCTGGGATGAGAACGGGTACGTCGTCGTCGGCGACGCCGTGCCGCGGGAGAATCTGGACGCTCTCATAGATGAGATCTGGTTTTTCCTGGGAATGGATCGCAACGACCCGGGTGACTGGCACCGCGAGCCACACAGAATCGGCGGCATGGTGGAGATGTATCAGAGCCCGGGGCTGTGGAACAATCGCCAGCAGCCCAGGGTGTACGACGCGTTCGCGGAGATCTGGGGCAGGCGAGACCTGTGGGTGAGTATGGACCGGGCCAACATGAAACCACCCTTGCGGGCCGACAAGCCGGACTGGGACCACAGGGGGATGATTCACTGGGATCTCAAGACTTCCGCTTCGCGCCCCACAGGGCTGAAAGTGCAGGGCGTTCTGTATCTGACTGACACCGCCGAGGATCAGGGCACCTTCCAGTGCGTGCCGGGCTTTCACCGCCACTTCGAAGAGTGGGTGAAGACCCAGCCGAAAGACCGGAACCCCCGACGCCCCGACCTGGACGGGCTGAACGTGCGGAAGATTCCCGGAAGGGCAGGGGATTTGCTGATCTGGCACAGCCTGCTGCCTCACGGTAACAGCCGGAATACCTCGGACCGCCCGCGCCTGGCTCAATACATCAGCATGTGGCCGGCAGCGGATGACAACGAGGAGCTTCGACAGCGGCGGATCCGCATGTGGCGGGAGCGGCTGTCGCCCGACGGCGGGGCGTTTCCCGGCGATGATCGCCAGGTCGAGCGACGCTGTGGAACCACGGCGGTCTTGACCGAGCTCGGGAAGAAGCTGCTGGGCCTGGAGCGGTGGGGGAGCAGCTGAGGGGGAGCTTGCGCGATTCGGGATATGGGAAGGCGCGATCCTGGATCGAGCAGGCACGAAGCAAGGTGGTAGGTCGCCACCCGGCACTAGAATCAGAGCGCTCTACTTCAGCAGACTGCGCCGACCCACCACGCTGCACAAGGGACACGCTGCCGCGTCGTGGCTGCGGGCCGGGCAGAACTGACGCCCGAAATAGATGATCTGCTTGTGCAGGTCGTTCCAGCGCTCCCGCGGGAAGAGGCGCTTCAGGTCTTTTTCGGTCTGGACCACGTTCTTGCCGTTGGACAGACCCCAGCGGTAGGCGAGGCGGTGGATGTGGGTGTCGACGGCGAAGGCGGGCTCGCCGAAGGCCTGGGACACTACCACCTGCGCCGTCTTGTGCCCCACTCCCGGCAGGGATTCCAGCTCCTCCAGGCTTCGCGGTACGTCGCCACCGAACTCCGCTATCATGAGTTGAGAGAGCGCGCGGATGTTTTTCGCTTTCGTCGGCGCCAGCCCACACGTTTTGATAGTCGCCTCGATCTCTCTGACGGACAGACGCGCCATCTTTGCTGGCGTGTCGGCGAGGGCGAAAAGAACCGGGGTGACCTGATTGACCCGGACATCCGTGCACTGGGCGGAGAGCAGCACGGCGACCAGCAGGGTGTACGGATCTCTGTGTCTCAGCGGTACCTCGGGCTCTGGAAAGAGCTCGTCGAGGGTCCGCATGATGAGGCGGATTTTTTCGGCCTTGGCGAGCCCACGGCCGGGGGAGGCGGTCATCGGTGTCTTCCCAGGAAGGAGTCGATGATCTGTCTCGATATGCTGATACTGTCGGGCAGTTCCGGCAGGTTTTCGGGCGAGTACCACCCGGCATCGACGATCTCCTCCCCGTCTACGCGGATCTCCCCGCTCTCGTGCCGGGCGGTGAAGCCCACCATCAGAGAGTGGGGGAATGGCCAGGGCTGACTGCCGAAGTAGCGGATGTTGCCGACTTCTATCCCCACCTCCTCGCGGATCTCGCGTGCAACGGCTTCCTCGAGCGTTTCCCCCGGCTCGACGAACCCGGCCAGAATGCTGTAGCGGCTCTTGGGAAAGCGGGCGTTGCGGGCGAGCAGGAATTCGCGCCCCCGTTCGACCAGACAGATGACGGCAGGCGAGACCCGGGGGAAGGAGAGCAGGCCGCACGCGGCGCACTCGCGGGCGCGATCGGTGTCGTGGTGGCGCGTCGGCTTCCCGCAGCGCCCGCAGAACTGGTGGGTGCGCTCCCAGTCGACGATCTGGAAGGCTCTTCCAGCTACCTGGAAGAGTTCCTCCTCCAACGAGCCAAAGAGCCGACGCAGTCCCTGAAAAATCATCCCATCGGGAGCTTTCGCCTTCCTGGCGACATCGGCTGCGAAGCAGTGGCGCTGGCCGAGCCGACCCAGATAGTGCTGGCTGACCGGTTCCAGGCCGACTTCCGCGAGCTCGCGAATACAGGGAATGCGGGCGGTGCTCCGATCCGCTTCGACCAGGAGGCGATCGTTGTGGAAGGCGAAGAACAGCGATGGGCGGGGGCTGGAGGAAGGTGAGATGACACCGGGAATCAGGGAAGGCATCGCCCGTCCCCTCTCGGCTGCGGAGGCCGGATCTCTGCGGGAGCACTCACGAGATCAGGGCGCGCGTTGACGAGATTGGTGCGGCGGCGACCGTCCGCCAACTTCCTCCCCGTCAACTTCGCTTCTGCCATTTCGCCTTGTTGGCTCGCATCTCCCGGTTTGGGGCGATCTTGCTGGAGGTGGTCTGATGGCGTTTTTCGTAGAGCCAGTTGCCCTGGTTGTCGCGCAGAACCGGCATGCGCCGGGCGACGGCCGGCGGTCGCGCCACCTTGCCGGGCTCGGCGGCGTACCANTAGGCGACGCTGCTCATCTCGTTGCACAGGTGNTTGCCGTGGCCGTGCTCGATGGTNACCTTGATCTCCNTCTGGAAGCGCACCGGATTNTCCAGGTGATGGACGTAGCTGGTCTGGTAGCCGNCNGTNTTNTGCTCGTGGATCGANGAGCCGTTGCGCAGGAAGGCGTTGTCCTGCATGCCCCAGGCCTGGTTCAGGTAGTCCTCGGAGCCGGTGCCGTGCAGGTCGGGGGGCCATTTGTAGCCGTCCACCCAGATCATGTCGTCGCCCTCACCCCACCAAGTTCCCTGGAAGTTGGTCACCGACAGGTTGCAGCCGATGTAGTGGCCGGTACCCTTCGTCTCGAGGATGACGTAGTTGTTGTCGTATGCTGTTCGTTCCTTGTTGACGATGTTGGCTTCCGGCGAGTTGACAAGGATCTCGTGGCCCCAGCCGCCGAAGGGGTTTTCACGGCGGAACTCGGCATGGAAATAGCCCTGGTCGTCTTCGGGAGAGTGATCGGTGGTTTCCCAATCGATGTAGAAGTACTGCCGATGGGGCTCTTTGCTCTCGTTCACCAGCTCGACGAGGGCGCGCTCCGAGAAGGGCATGGGGGCGTAGCAATTGAGGGCGCAGCCGTTGTTGAAGGTATTGTTGGCGCGAGTGGAGGCGGTGAACAGCAGCGACTCGTAGGAGTTGACGATGTTGTGGCCGAGGCCAAAGAAGTCGCCAAGAGGTACGTTGACGCTGGGGGATCGGGCGTTGTCCCAGGTAATGCGCAACAGGACTTCGCGGTAATGTTTGCCCTGGGTCATCCATATATGATTGATGAGGCCCGGGCCATCGATGTCGGCCAGCACGCGAGTCTCGCCTGGGGCCAGACTCCAGGCGTCGCTGTTGCGGCCATCGGTTGCCCAGCTGGAGTGACGGCCGCTGCGGCCGGTGCGAATGGTGGCCAGATCGTCTAGTAGTCCTCTCATCCTGATCATCTCCCCTTTTCTTGCCATCGAGGTTGGTCTCGGTTTGACGACTCCTGCCCCGCTACCGTCCGGGCTTGTCCGATCGGCGGACGCCATCCAGGCGTCCGCCCTGCGGGCCTGATCCGTCGCCGCTCGGGCCCTACCGGACGCGGGCCTACGCCGTCCAACCGAGACCACTGGTTGCCTGAAAGTTTCTCTTCGTCTGTGACTTCGACTCAGGCCGTGGAGAAGATGTGCAACAGCGTTGCCCTGAACAAGGTGGTTAAGTTGGCCGTCCGTCGCGGCTATATTTCCCCAATCGAGAAGATCGATGGGCATCGTCAAACACACTGACCTGGAAGCTGGAATGCGGAACGGCACCGTCCTGCGTTCTGACGCGCATTACCCCGACGAGGACAAGACGTTCCCCGTTCTGCTGTGCCGCACTCCGTACGACAAGGGTGCTGCCAAGCAGACCGAAATCGGTCCTGAGCTGGCGTCGCGGGGTTATCTCGTCGTCATGCAGGATGTGCGTGGGCGTTACGCCTCCGATGGCGAGTTTCAACCGGGATTCTACAGCGCCGACCACGCCGATGCGGAGGACGGCCACGACACCGTCGAGTGGGTAGCAGGCCTGCCCTGGTCAAACGGCAAGGTGGGAACTTTCGGCAACTCGTACGATGGCTGGCTGCAGTGGGAGTTGGCCTGCACGCGCCCACCGCGCCTGGCGGCGATGATGGCCAGCGGGATCACTGCGAACTTGCTCGACCGGGAGCTGGGTTCAGTCGAGCACGACGGCTTATTCAGTCGTCAGCGAAGACACCGGCTACGGGTATCTGTGGTGGACGATCTCCGATGGTTCGTACGCCGCCCTCGGGTTCGGGGGGGCATTGGGTGCAGTTATCCCCGACGAGCTGCTCGTCATCGTCCACCGAACCGACACCGACAACGAGCAGAGCGTCTCGACGGCCAACTATCTCACCTTGCAGACCATGATACGAGAAGCTCGAAACGTAGTTGCGCCCGCTCCATTGCCAGCGGCGGACTGACTTTGGGTTATCTTACAGGTTCAGCAAAAGGAGAACATCTATGCCACTGTTGAATGTCGGAGACCAGGCTCCTGGTTTCTCCGCACAGAACCAGGACGGTGAGACGGTCACCCTGGATCAGTATCGAGGAAAGTCAGTCGTGCTCTGGTGGTATCCGAAAGCGGGGACGCCTGGTTGAACGATTGAAGCCACCGGATTCCGTGATCGAATCCAAGAGTTCAATGACCGCAATGCGGTCATCCTCGGGATCAGCTTCGACTCGACTGACGACAACAAAGCTTTCAAGGAGAAAAACGGCTTCCCGTACGATCTGCTGTGTGACACTGACAAGGCCGTCAGTCTTGTCTATGGAGCGGCGGAGGTGTCGTCGTCGCGCCCGTCACGGATCAGCTACCTGATCGACGGGAACGGGCAGATCAAGAAGGTGTACGAGTCGGTCACGCCGGCTGACCATCCTGGCGAGGTCCTGAAGGATCTCAGCTGACGACCGGGTTCACTCCTGTTGCCATCGGTTCCATGACGACTGACCGAAGGCTGGTGCCAGCGCCAGCGGGTCGAGGGTCTCTTCCATACGCTGCCGGAGCCACTTGTGGTGCTCGGCGACCGTGCCGCGGTGCGCGGGATCATCGACCAGGTTCGTCATCTCATACGGGTCTGTCTCCAGGTCGAACAGCTGCCACGGCTGCGCCCCGTTCTTGTCGCCCTTTACCGTGTACTTGAAGCGCCG
>PBRM01000058.1 GCA_002725915.1 Gemmatimonadota bacterium | reverse complement strand
GGCTGATGGGGGGATGACGCGCCGTGTCTTCATCGTCGCCGTCGGCCGCACCGCCAGCACTGCCAGCATTTTCCTGGTTTACGCAATCCTTGCCAGAGCCTGGCCAGGGGAGCAGTTCGGTGTCTTCAGCGCTGTCTGGGTCTTAGGCAATACGCTCGTGCCTTTCTTTCTGCTGGGACTGCCCACCGGCCTTCTGTACTTCTTCCCCCTGCGGGATCGGCAATCCCGTCAGGCACTTGTGTTTCAGGCAGCGCTCTGTCTGGCGTTGTCCGGCGTGGCAGCGGCGGTGCTGCTGCTCTCAGCCGGCACGCGCCTCGCTTCGGTCTTCGTGGGCGAGGGGGGAGCGGGACTTCCCGGTTTGACATTCGAGCAGTACCTCATCCCTTTCCTCCCGTACGTGTTCTCCCTGGTGGCGGGCGGCTACGGCGAGAGTGCGCTAGTAGCGGCCGGCAGGCCGACCTGGCAGGCGACACTGGCGTTCGGAACAGCCATCGGCGTCATCGGGGTCGCCGCGACCGGCGCTCTTACGGGGGCAAGCGTCCCGACCGTGCTCTGGTGGCTGTCGGCGGTAGGGGTGACGCGGATGGCTGTCTCTTACTTGGTCGTATGCCGCGCCGTGGGGGTGAAGAACCCGCTGCTTCCGGGGGTGGGGGTGAACTGCCCCGCCTCTCCCGTTGCCGAGCTGGTGCGCTACTCGCTGCCGATCGCGGCCAATGACGGCGTCGGCAGTCTGTCGCGATCGGTCGATCGACTCGTAGTGCTGTATTTCTTTTCAACCGAGACTTTCGGAGTCTATCACGTTGGCGCCATAGAAGTTCCCGTTGCCCTGCTGCTGGCCTCGGCGACCACGGTGCTGATACCGGAGGTGAGCCGGTTGTACGGCGAGGGGCGCGGGGATGCGATCGCCGCGCTGTGGAAGGGGGCGGTGGGGCGCCTCGCCCTCATAACCGTGCCCCTGTTCTTTTTCTTGTTCGCCTTCGCCGGAGTCATCATCGCGGTGTATTTGCCAGTGAGTTTTGCTCGGAGTGAGTTGGTATTCCGTATCTTTCTTCTGGCTCTCCCCCTGCGTTGCGCCGTATACAACCCGCTGCTGGTGGGGATGGGAAAGGCCAAGTGGGCGCTGTGGGGAGGACTGGGTGACCTCGGTCTCAACTTCGCCCTGAGCGTCATCTTCGTCCAACTGCTGCTGGGGGAGCGCGGGTCAGATCTGGCCATGTTAGGCCCGGCGGCCGCAACCGTACTGTCCACTTACCTGCAGGTGGGGTTCCTGCTCCTCGTTATCGGTCATCAGCTGCGCCGGAGTCCCTGGGAGTTGCTGCCCTGGGCCAGGCTCCTGCGCGTCTCCGCCGTCTCCGCCGCGGCCGGGCTCATCGCTCTGGCCGGTGCCAGTCCAGTGGACCCGCCGAGCCTGAAGCTGGCTGTCGGAGCGCTGATATTCGCCGCCGCCCTGTTGGGTTCGTCCAGACTGTGTCCACTGGAAAGGGAGGAGGTCAGGGCCATGCTGCGCTCCGCGCTGAAGGGAGGAGGGCAGTAAGTGAAGCTGCTTCCCACCGGTTCCCGCGCCGCGGCAGTGGCGATCTGCGTCAGCGGCCTGTTGGCGTATCACAACTCCCTCGGCAACAGCTTTCACTACGACGATTTGCACTCACTCGTCGACAATCCCCATGTGCGCTCACTCGGCAATACCCTGCGCTTCTTCTACGACCCCGGGACTTTCTCAGCCATGCCCCAGGCGCGCATGTACCGTCCCGTTCTCCTGGTCACATACGCCCTCAACTACGCCGTCGGCGAGTACGAACCCTTCGGCTACCACCTGATCAATCTGGTCCTCCATCTGGTCAACGCCTGGCTTGTGTGGCTGCTCGCGCACGCGCTCCTCAACCAGCGCCAGGGAGCGCTGCTAGCCGCTCTGCTGTTTGCCGTGCACCCCGTGTTGAGTGAGCCTGTCAACTACATCAGCAGTCGCTCTTCCCTGCTGGCGACGTTCTTTTTCATTCTCGCTTTCCTCGTGCTGATCCAGGCCTCCGTCCGCGGGCCGTCTCGCCGGCACTACGCGCTGATGGCGGCCTTCTGTCTGGCCGGTCTGGGCAGCAAGTCCATCGCCATCACCTTTGCCGCTGTCGGCGCCGCTTATCTGACGATATGCAGGCCGCGCTTCAAGGCGTGGACATTGCTGATCGTCCCATCCCTGGCGAGCCTGGCTTATGTAGTGGGCACGAGGGAGATCGTCGGCAAAGCCTTGGGGCAGCCGACGCGACCCCTCGCCGAGCAATGGGCGACCCAGGTGAAGGCCTACGTGTTCTACGCCTGGACCTCGGTGATGCCGGTGCAGCTGAGTGTGGAGCCGCAATTCTCCGTGTCGGGCTTTGGCGACAGCCACGTCGCCATTGCCGGATTGGCGCTGCTCAGCTTGGCGGTCGTCACCCTCTCTCTTCGCCGGCGCTCGAGCCCTATCGCCCTGGCCGCGGCCTGGTCGGTGTTGACCTTGCTGCCGTCTTCCCTCGTTCCTCTGCACGTCCTGGTCAACGAACATCGCCTCTACCTGCCCATGGCCGGTGGGTGCATCGGCGTGGCCGCGGCAGTCAGTGCCGGCATGCGGTTGCCGCAGCGCGGGAAGATGGCCCTCCTGGCTCTGGCTTTGTTTACCGCTCTCACCATCCAGAGAAATCGAGCCTGGACAAGCGAGGAGTCCGTCTGGGGAGACGCGGTCGAGAAGGGTCCCCTCATGGCCAGACCCCANATNAATCTNGGNAAGGAGTACGTGACCCAGGGGAAGTACCAGGAGGCGATCGACGCGAGTCGGAGAGCACTGGCGATCGATCCGTCTCTGGAGAGAGCGCACTTCAACATCGGCACCGCCTACCTGCATCAAGAGGAGACAGAGCAGGCCATCGCCAGTTTTCACCGGGCGCTGGAGATCAATCCCGATCTGATAGAAGCGCGCATCAATCTCGGCAGCGCACTCAAGGAACAGGGGCTCTATGTCGAGGCGGTATCCATTCTGCGCAAGGCTCTCAGCATAGCCGACCTGTCTCAGATCCGCCACAATTTGGGCAGCACTTTTCTAAAACACGGAAGCTACGACTCGGCCGAGGTACACTTTCGGGCAGCTTTGGAGATTGACCCCTCCTCGCGGGAGACGTGGGAGGGACTGGCGAAGGTCCTGCGCGTCGATGGTCGACTGCAGTCGGCCATCGACGTCCTGACCGAAGCGCTGCAGAGGTGGCCGCGCGACGTGGAATTCCTGCTCATGGTCGGCGACATGTGGGCGGCGGTGGGGCGGGACGAAGACGCGGCGCAGGCCTATCGCACATCTGGGCTTGACGACGCCACCGGATATCTGCGGTTGGGAGACCAGGAACGCAGGCGGGGTCGGTGGGATCGGGCTAGAAGACACTACGAGCAATCGTTGAGGATAGCCGAGGCTGCTGCAAGCTACTCGGGTCTCGGGAAGGTCCTCTTCGGACAGGGGAACGCCGCGGAGGCGCTGGTCGCCTTCCGGAAGGCGGCGCGGCTCGAGCCCGAGCAGTCCGAGTCGTACCTCAACATAGGCCGCGTCAGCCTGAGCCTGGGAAGAGTGGCGGAGGCGCTGGCGGCACTCGAGCGGGCTACCGAACTGGAGCCGGATCGGCATCTGTCCTGGGGCCTGCTGGCTCAAGCGCATGTCGACGCCGACGATCTGCCTGCCGCGATCAAGGCCTACGAGAAGGCCATACGGCGGGCACCGGAAAACTCGGAGTATTACAACAACGTCGGGCTGCTGTACCTCCGCGAGGGCTTCCTCGAAGAGGGTCGCCGGATGTACCGGGCCTCCCTGGTCAGAAAACCCACGGTCTCGGCGTGGTTCAATCTGGGCAATCTGCATCTGGAGGAGGGCAGTTTCGAAGAGGCGGCGGGCGCATACGAGAAGGCGCTGGAGCTGAATCCCGCCTTTTCGGATGCGTATGTGAACCTGGCGTCGGCGCAGTTGAGCGTCGGAAGTTACGCCGCTGCCCGCGCCTCCTACGAGCGCTTCCTGGAGCTGCACGAGCAAGAGGACGAACTGCGTCGGAAAGTGCTCGAACAATACGAGGAATTGGAGGATCTGGATGGCAACTGACCCCTCCTTCGGGACACACTTGCGCCCCGGGCATAGTCCGGCCCAGCTTCCGGCAGAGCGGTTGTTTGACGGTGTCCCAGTCCCTACCTATCATCCTCTATAACTATCACTTAACGCCATTCTTCCGCCGCGAGGTCCGACATGGATTTGCCCGAGGAACTGGAGAAGCCCCTCAAGCCACTATTTGCGGATCTGCCACTCGACGTGGCCATGTTCCGGCTGGTTGTCGACCAGCCCCCGTCAGCGGCCGTAGTGGGCATGGTGGAGATGATTCTGAAGGACCCCGCTTTCGCCGGTCGGGAGGAGCTGCAGGCGGGGCTGTGGCTGTACGTGGACGATCTCGATCGAAGCCACACCATATGTCAGGGTATAGACGACGAAACGGGGTCGTACTGGCACGGCATCATGCACCGGCGCGAGGGGGACTTCTCCAACAGTCACTACTGGTTCAATAAGGTGGGACGACATCCCGTGATGCCGCGTATTGGCGGCTACGATCCCCATGAGTTCATCACCGCGGTGGAGACCCAGCACACGGATGACCCCGAGGGCCTCATCGCCATGCAGCGGCGTGAGTGGGAGGCGCTCTTCAGCTGGTGTGTCACAAATACCAGAGCTGAGGTTGAATAGATGGGTTCTTCCATTGGAGTGGGATTAATCGGGCTTGGGACGGTGGGGAGCGGCGTGGTGCGGCTGTTGCGGGATGCGCCGGCGGCCATGCAGCGGCGCCAGCACCTGGATCTCCAGCTGCGTCGGATAGCTGTGGCGGATCCCGCGAAGAAGAGGGCGGTGGACGTCGCCGCGGACCTCCTCACCGCCAATGCCATGGATGTGGTCGACGACCCTGACGTGCAGCTGGTCGTGGAGCTCAGCGGCGCGGCGGGGGCCAGAGAGTGGATCGCGGCCGGCCTCGAGAGAGGGAAGGATGTGGTGACGGCCAACAAGGCGGTGCTGGCCCAGCACGGCGAGGAGCTGTTCGGTCTGGCCCTGGCCAACGGGGTGGACCTCATGTTCGAGGCCAGTGTAGCCGGCGGCATCCCCATCATCCGCTCCCTCCGCAGCGGCCTGGTGGCCAACGAGGTGGAGTCTCTCTACGGCATCCTCAACGGCACCACCAACTACATTCTGACCCGGATGACCCGACGCGAAGGGGGCTACAGAGAGATTCTGGCCGATGCGCAGGAGAAGGGCTTCGCCGAGCCGGATCCGAGCATGGATGTGAGCGGCATGGACGCGGCCCAGAAGCTGGCGATCCTGTGCCGTATCGCCTTCCACACGACAGGCACCGGCGAGGATGTGTATTGCGAGGGGATCGAGCAGGTCGACACGTTGGACATTGAGTACGCGCGGGAGTTGGGCTTCACCATCAAGCTCCTGGCCATCGCCAAGCGCGGTCCGGGCGGGGTGCAGGCGCGCGTGCACCCCGCCATGTTGCCCAGCGAATCGCTGCTGGCCAACATCCACGACGAGTTCAACGCCATCGAGGTGGTGGGTAGTTCGGTGGGCACACAGGTTTTTTCCGGACGTGGCGCGGGGCAGATGCCGACCGCCAGCGCCGTTGTAGCCGACATGGTGGAGCTCGCCGAGCGCAAGATCTCCGGCGCCGGGTCCGCTGGCGGCGACATGATTCTCGATGACGGCGCGGCCAGCCTGGCCGATATGTCGGAGTTGGAGATCCGCTACTACCTCCGCCTGCTGGTCGAGGACAGGCCAGGCGTGCTCGAGAGCATCACTCACATCGTTGCTCAAGGAGATATCTCGATCGCCTCGGTAATTCAAAAGGAGCGCGATCTTCAGGGGGGGACGGTGCCGCTAATCATCGTCACCCACGAGGCCAGGGAGCGGTCTATGCGACAGGCGGTGGCGGCCATGAACGAGCTGGACGGGGTGCATGAAGAGGTGACTGTGATCCGGATGGAGAAGCTCTAGTGCAGAGGAGTGGAGATTCGTTTCCGGTCGGCCGCCGATGCGTCTCGGCTCGACGCCCGCCCTATGGCAACGGATTTTCGCCCCGCTGCACTAACGACGGATGAAGTACGTCGTCCTGGTGCCGGACGGCGCCGCCGACTATCCCGTGCCGGAGCTGGGGGGGCGCACTCCGCTCCAGGCGGCCGATATCCCCAACATGGACCGGCTGGCCAGGGAGGGGCGGGGTGGCATGGTGCAGATGATCCCCGAGTCGCGACCGCCCGGCAGTGACATAGGGAATCTGGAGATCTTCGGGTACGACACCAGGCTCCACTACTCGGGTCGAGCCCCTCTCGAGGCCGTCAGTATCGGTATCGAGCTGGGGGAAGAGGACGTCGCCTTCCGCTGCAACCTCATCCACCGCGACGGAGACACCCTGGTCGATTACAGCGCCGGCCATATCTCCTCCGAGGAGGGGGGAGCGCTCCTGCGGGAGCTGGCCGATGCCGTGACCGCGCAGGAGGGCATCCGGTTTTATCCCGGGGTAGGGTACAGGCACCTGATGGTGTTCTCCAACGGCCCCCAGGAGCTGCTCTCCTTCCCACCGCACGACATCATGGGCGAGTCCATTTCCGCCCACCTGCCAACCGGCGACAGGCAGGAGGAGGTGCGGCGACTCATGGCGGCGGCGGAGCCGATTCTGCTCCGGTCAGAGGTGAACCGGAGGCGAGCCTCACTGGGCATGCCGACGGCCAATGGCATGTGGCTGTGGGGTTCGGGTCGGGCCCTGAAGCTGGAGGGACTGACCGAGAAGTATGGCCTTCGCGGCGGTGTGATTTCCGCTGTCGACCTGGTCCGCGGCATCGGACAGTGCGCTGGCCTGGAGGTGATTGAGGTGCCCGGGATTACCGGATATCTCGACACCAACTACGCCGGCAAGGTCGCGTACGCCCTGGCTGCCTTGGAGAGGGGGATGGATTTCGTCTACCTCCACGTGGAGGCGCCCGACGAGGCGGGTCACAACGCCGATGCGGACGCCAAGAAGCAGGCCCTGGAGGATTTCGATCGCCATGTGGTGGGCAGGATAATGGTGGCTTTGGAACAGCTAGGTCCGAGCCGTGTCCTGCTGACGCCCGATCATCGCACCCCAGTCGAGCTGCGCACCCACAGCCGCGAGCCTGTGCCTTTCGCGCTGTGGGGAACCAATGTGCCCCCCGACGGGCTTCAGGCGTACAGCGAAGCCGCGGGAGAGGCCGGCTCCTTCCACGTCGAGCGCGGCCACGAGCTGATGACGCATCTGACCGGCGCGCGTCGGGAGAGCTGACTCGCCCGGGGGGCACTTGGCCCGGAGAATCGGGCTTTCTGTTTCTCTGCGGTGACCGGATTCGGTGAGATCCAGCCTTCATGGTGGAGATGGCGTGTACGGGATCGTTTGGAGGGTTTTCGTGATTGAATATTCTGGAATTGACAGACAACAGGGGTAATATCATGTATAACGTCGCTATCATGGGGGCGACCGGGGCGGTGGGCCAGGTCATGCTGGAGTTGCTGGCGGAGCGGGGCTTTCCAATTGGAGAGCTGCGCCTCCTGGCCTCGGCGCGGTCGGCGGGGAAGGAAGTGGAATTCGAGGGAGAGACTCACACGATCGGTGAGCTTCGGGAGGATTCCTTCGCCAACATCGACCTGGTTCTTGCCTCCGCAGGCGGATCTATCAGCAGGAAGTTCGCCCCCTGCGCGATCGACGCGGGTGCCGTAGTCGTCGACAACACCTCGGCGTTTCGCATGGACCCGTCGGTGCCTCTGGTGGTCCCGGAGATCAACCCCCAGGACCTGGCAACCCACGCTGGAATCATCGCCAACCCCAACTGCTCCACCATCATCATGGACGTGGTCGTGTGGCCGCTTTACCGGCGCAGCCGGGTGGAGCGGATCGTGGTCTCCACCTATCAGGCCATCAGCGGGGCCGGCGCTCGAGCCATGGAGGAGCTGGAGAGCCAGACCAGGGAGGTGCTTGATGGAAAAGGGGCCCGACCCCGTGAAATGCCCCACCAGACCGCCTTCAATCTGTTCTCCCACAATACTCAGATCGGGGCCGAAGGGTATTGCGAGGAGGAGATGAAGATGGTTTGCGAGACCCGGAAGATGTTTCACGACGACGATATCCGCATCACCCCGACGTGCGTGCGGGTGCCGGTGATGAGGGCCCACTCCGAGGCCGTCAACCTCGAATTTGAGGAGGTCGTGGACGAGTCCGAAGCCCGAGAGATCCTGGCAGCGGCGCCAGGGGTGGAGATCGTCGACGACGTCGAAGCCAATCACTTCCCTATGCCTATAGAGGCCTCCGGCAAGGATGCGGTGCTCGTGGGCCGGATCCGCAACGACATTTCCCGTGCGGACGGCAGGGGGATCGACCTGTTTATCAGCGGCGATCAGTTGCGCAAGGGGGCTGCTCTGAACGCTATTCAGATCGCTGAGGAGCTCGTCGAGAGAGACCTGCTGAAGGCCCCGGTCGCCACCGCTGGGAGCTGAGTTCCGTGGCGAGGACTGCCTAGAAGTGGTCGTTTCGGAAACTCGAGGGAGATTGGGGGAGATCGAGGAGTGGAAACGACAGCAGCTCAGGCGAGCCCCTGCACACAGACGTGGTCGATGAAGCGGGTGTAGAGTTCCACGCCCTTGTGGAGCTGATCGACCTCGATCCATTCATCCACGGTGTGGGCCTGGGCGATATCTCCAGGGCCCAGCACCACCAACTGCTTCATCTGTTCTGAATAAGCCAGGCCGTCCGTCCCGTAGGCGACGGTGGTCGGCGTGCGCCTGCCTGCCAGGGCAAGTGAAGTGCGCACAATGGGCGCGTCCTTTGGTGTGTACAGGGGCGATCCGGTCCGGTGGACCACGCATTTGAGTCCCAGGTCGCTGGCACACTTGCGTGTGCGGCGCACCAGGGCGTTTGTGTCAGTGCCGGGCATGGGTCGGTAATTGACCGTGCAGACGCTCTGCGCGGGCGAGACGTTGGTGGCCACGTTGTTGTCGTTGATGCCGATGCTCCACTCCGAGTGGGGCGGCTTGAACTCGTCGTTGCGGTAGCGGCGGGAGGTCAGGACAGATTCGTTGACCTTTCTCATTTCGTTGAGGAAGGGGATCATCTTGAGGTTGGCGTTGACGCCCTTCAGGGAGCTGGTGTGTGCGGCGCGTCCCTTTGAGGTGATGGTCAGTCCCAGGGAGCCCTTGTGGGCGTGGACGACCTGCAGGCAGGTGGGCTCGCAGATGACACCGTAACCGTGACGGAGATCCGCGAACAGCTTCGACCTGTCGACCACTTCGCGGGCGCCCAGAGCGTTGATCTCTTCGTCAGAAGTGACGACAATGTAGAGGGGTTGCCGCAAATCGCCAGCTGTGAAACGGCAAGCCGCACAGATCGAGGCCGCCAGCGGGCCCTTCATGTCACAGGCGCCCCGACCGTAGAGTTTTCCGCCGTGCTCTCTGACCTGAAAGGGATTGCCGGTCCAGTCGTCGGCGGACCCGGCCGGTACCACGTCGTCGTGGCTCATGAGCGAAAGACCGCCCTTCTCCGCTCGACCGAGGCGGGCGACGATGGTGAGCTTGGCCACGCCGGCGGCGTCGGTGTAGGGCAACATCTCGACCTTGAAGCCAAGAGCTCGCAGGACCTTGGCCAGGTGACGGGTAACCGGCACATTGGTGGCGCGACTGATGGATTCGTACTTTACGAGTTCGGCGGTGAGTTCCAGAACATCGATGTTCATAATTGTACGCTACCCCTGTCGATAGGAAGAGGTCGAAGATAGGCCTGCCGGGTCGCACTGGCAAGGTGCCGCGGGACGGACATGGCCTGTGAGAGAATTGGCTTGGCGCGGCAGCTGTTGACAAGCGTCCGGGGTTGCGGAAAACAAGCGGAGAACACGGATTGGCTGAACACACGATTCGATTCGGCATCATCGGCGCGGTGGGTAGAGGGAGCAGCTTCACCAGAAGCCTGAAGGCCAACCCCAGGGCCAGCATCGCGGCGCTGTGCGACATCCGCACGGAGCGGCTGGCAACCAGCGCAGCCGAACTGGATGTCGAGCACACCTTTGCCGACGCCGAGGCGATGCTGGATTCGGGCGTTATCGACGCCGTCGTCGTCGGTACCCCGATGCAGTTTCACGCCTCACAGTCTACCATGGCGCTCGAGCGCGACATCCACGTCTTGAGCGAGGTGACGGCTGGGATCTCGCTGGAGGAGTGCCGCTCGCTGGTAATGGCCGCCCGCCGCAGCAGCGCTCACTACATGATGGCGGAAAATTTCACCTACCAGAAGTCGATGGTGCTGGTGACGGAGCTCGTCCGACGGGGTCTGTTCGGTGAGTTGTATTACGCCGAAGGCGCCTATATCCACGAGCTCAAAGCACTCAATGAGCAGACCCCGTGGCGCCGGAGGTGGCAGACCGGCGTCAACGGATGCACCTATCCCACCCACAGCCTGGGGCCCATCCTGCAGTGGTTCGAGGGAGAGAGGGTGACGGCTGTCTGCGCCATGGGAACCGGTCATCACTACATGGACCCGCGACAAAACAGCTATGAAATGGAAGATTCGGTGACCATGATGTGCCGGCTTACCGGGGGCGCCCTGGTCAGTATTCGAGTGGACATGCTGTCCGATCGACCCCACAATATGGGCCACCATGTCCTCCAGGGAACCGACGGCAGCTTCGAGTCCGCTGACGGATTCAGGGGGGTGCCGAAGGTCTGGCTGCGCAGTCGGAGCGAACAGCCCCAGTGGGAGCCCCTGGAGGATCTGGAGGAGGAATTCCTGCCCGATTTCTGGCGGACGCCGCCTGCCGAGGCCCTGGCGGCGGGGCACGGCGGCGGCGACTACTGGGAGGTGCAGGACTTCGTATCCGCCATTCTGGAAAATCGCGAGCCCCCGATCGGCATCGACGCGGCCATGGATATGACGCTTCCCGGTCTCGTGAGCCAGGAGTCTATCGCCCAGGGGTCTACGTGGGCGGCGGTTCCGGACTCGCGCAATTGGGTGTAGGAGCGGGCGGTCGGCACGCCTGGGGGCAGACCACAAGTCGGTCCAGTCGGGCCGCCGGTTCAATGAGGAGATAAGGAGATGGAGACCTACCGCGCCGCAGTCATCGGTCTTGGCTGGATGGGGCTGCTCTACGACCTGGCGAAGCGAGTCCCCGATCGCTTCGAGATCGGGGATGTAGATCGGCCTACGCCGAGTCTCGATCTACATCGCCGCTTTCACCACCACGACCATCCCGGGGAGGAGGGCAATCCCACCTCCTACTCCGAGGCCTTGTCGGCGCGCCCCGAGACCGAGCTGATTGCCGCCGCGGACCGTGACCCGAGGCGCCTGAAGGCGTTCACCGAGCGCTACGGAATCCAGAAAGTATACGCGTCCGCCGAGGAGATGCTGCGCACGGAGCGCCCCGACATTGTCGCGGTATGCACCAATACGGCGACGAGGGCGGACCTGACCTGTCTGGCAGTGGAATGCGGCGCTCGGGCCATTGTCACGGAGAAGCCGATGGCTCACACCCTGGCGGAGGCGGACCGGATGGTGGAGGCGTGCCGGGACGCTGGCGTTCCGCTGAGCTGTGGCTGCATCAGCACCACCCATCCCTCCTTCGCCCGCGCCAAAGAGATCGTAGATGCCGATGGGATCGGCGAGATGCTCTCCATCGAGGCATCGGGACCTGGAGCGCAGCATCAGAACTGGGCCTACTTCCTCGATCGCCTGCCCTCCTGGGTCGTCGGTGTAAGTGATGAGCCCCGCCGCGAATCCGGATCCGACGAGTTCACCGGTCAGGGTTTGGCGTGGTCTGAAAACGGACCGGTCACCCATTTCCGCAAAGGAGCTCCGGGCGTGCGCCTGAGCGGTTCCAAAGGGGAGATGACCTTCGAATTCGGCACGGGTTGGCGGCTGCGACAGGAGGTCGAGATCGCCGACGGGGCCGCGGTCGTGGATGTTCCCTGGCCCAAGCCTCAGTTCAACGTCCCTTACGGGGCGGTATACACCCTGGACGATGTCCTCAAATGTCTTGCCGGAGAGCTGGACGAGCCCAAGAACTCGGGCCGGCGGGTGGCCATCGCCCTGGAGGTGGAGGTGTCTCTGAAGCTGTCCGCGACTGCGGGCGGACAGCGTGTCGATCTGCCTTTGAAGGATCTGGATCTGGGGCTCAACTACGACTGGTTCCGTTGAGA
>PBRM01000057.1 GCA_002725915.1 Gemmatimonadota bacterium | reverse complement strand
GGTGCTTCCCTGCATCAACCCTTACGGCTACGCTCACGATACCCGCGAAAACCGCGCGGGTATCGACATCAACCGCTCCTTTGCCGGCGACAGTACCCATGAATCAGACCTCGCCAGGGAGCTCCTGGCGGGCGAATCCTTTGATCTCCTCGTCGACTTGCACGAGGACTGGGAACACGCTGGTTACTATCTGTGGGAGGGCGCCCCTGACGGCGAACCCGGTATCGGGGCGGAAATCGTGAGCCGGATCGAGGCCATCGGCCCCATCTACAGCGACGCCGCCCTCGACGGCTATCCCATCTCCGGCGGTATCATCTCCGCCGAGGAGGCCGAACGCGACTACCGGCGGAAGGGCGTGATGTCCCTGCTTACTTACGGCCTGCGGGAGCTCGCCGAACACGGCATCACCAGCGAGACTCCGACGCAGTGGAAGCTGGAGGACCGGGTGCGGGCGCAGCTTGCCGTGCTGGAGGTGTCCCTCAGTCACTACGCCGTCTGAGCCCCCTTTTCCTGGAAATCCGTTGGCAGGGGCTGCCCTGACTGCGTTTCGCTCAGATGTAGCGGTTGACGATGTTTTCCAGCATCTCTTCTCGGCCGCTGCGCTTTTCCGGCTCCCCCTGTTTCAACACGTAGCGCTCGAGCTCGGCAAGAGTCGCCTTGCCGGTCATGATCCTTCGCCCGACTCCCCGTTTGTAACCGGCATAGCGCTCGCTCACGAAATCCTCGAGCAGACCGTCGCGACTCATGCGATCGGCGATCTTCAAGCCCCGGGCAAAGGCGTCCATGCCGCCGATATGAGCGTGGAACAGGTCCACCGGATCGAAGGAGCCCCGACGCACCTTGGCGTCGAAGTTGACGCCTCCCCGGCGCAGGCCGCCGTGCTTGAGGATCACCATCATGGCGTACGTCGTGCTGTACAGATCGGTGGGGAACTGGTCCGTGTCCCAACCGAGGAGATAGTCGCCGCGGTTGGCGTCGATGCTGCCCAGCATTCCCTCGCTGGCGGCCACGGTCAGGTCGTGTTCATAGGAATGCCCCGCCAGGGTAGCGTGATTGGCCTCGATGTTGAGCTTGAAGTCGTCGTAGAGGCCGTACTTGCGCAGGAATCCCAGCACGGTGGCAGCGTCGTAGTCGTACTGATGCTTGGTGGGCTCCTTCGGCTTCGGCTCCACCAGCAGGGTACCGCGGAAGCCGATCTTCTTCTTGTGCTCGACCGCCATCTGCAGGAGCCGGGCCATCTGGTCCTGTTCCTGCTTCATATCGGTGTTGAGCAGGTTGGAGTAGCCCTCCCGACCGCCCCAGAAGACGTAGTTGGCGCCGCCCAGCTCCTTGGTGCACTCCATCGCCTTCTTTATCTGCGCGGCGGCGTAGGCGAACACGTGAGGGTCCGGATTAGTGCCGGCACCGTGGGTGAAACGCGGGTGGGAGAAGCAGTTGGATGTCCCCCAGAGCAGCTTGACGCCGGCGTCGCGCTGCAGGCTCCTGGCCAACTTGACGATCCTGTCCAGTCGCCGGTTGGTCTCCCGCAGGTCATCGGCCTCTGGCGCGATATCGCGATCGTGCCAGGCGTAGAACGGCGTCCCAAGCTTGGTGATGAACTCGAACGCTGCCCGCATGGCATCCTCGGCGCGCTCCATGGGATCGGCCGCCTCGTCCCAGGGCCGGTCGTACACCGCTCCTCCGAAAGGATCCGAGCCGGTGCCTCTGAAGGTGTGCCAGAAGACGACGGAAAACCGCAGGTGGGCTTCCATGCTCTTGCCCCCCACCTTCTCGGAAGCGCGGTAGTGCTTGAAGGCCAGGGGATTCTTGGAGTCCGGGCCCTCGTAGCGGATCTTGCCGATACCTTTGAAGAACTGTTTCATCATCTTCACTTCCTTCCCGCGATTGCCGCGATGTTGACGATCTGGTAAAAGCCCCCCGGCGTCGCGGACAGCATCCAAACCTTATTCTGCCGACAGGGGAGCTAGCCTACTCGAACACGAGATCTGCGCTAAGATCCAGATTCACATAAAGATAGAGTAGGCGAGATCGTACCTTGGATTTGCTACGATTGTCTCAATGTTGTCAGACTAGGTCCAGCAACTCGGCCGGCTCGTCCACTACGGTGCCGGCGCCGCTGGCCAGAAGTTCGTCGCGATCCCGGAATCCCCACGTTACCCCGACTGCGAGCATACCCGCCGCCACCGCCGTCTTCATGTCCGTAGCCGTATCCCCCACGTACAGACAGACCGCTGGCTCCACCTTCAGGCACGTGGCGATCGCCAATGCCGCTGTGGGGTCGGGCTTGGCCGGAACTCCCGGGCGCATCCCGCAGACCTCTCGGAAGCTCCACCGGCCCAACAACTGTTCCACCATGGTGGCGGTGAACTCCTCGGGCTTGTTGGACAGTACCGCCAGGGGGATGTTTCGGGAGACCAATCCATCCAGCATCTCCGGTACGCCCGCGTAGGGTCGGGTCTTGTCGGCCCAACGCCGAGTGTATTCCTCTTTCATGGCTGCCAGATGCTCCGCCTCCACCACCTCGCTGGCGGCGGCCTCACCGGGCAGTGCCCGCCGCACCAGCATCGCCATCCCCTCACCCACGAAGTAGCGGTAGGCGTCGACGGGGTGCTGAGGGAAACGGCTGTTCGCCAGCACGGCGTTCATGGAGTCGGCCAGGTCCTCCAGCGTGTCCAGCAGGGTACCGTCCAGGTCGAAGATGACGGCAGCGCACTTCTCCGCGTACTGCACGCGCGCTCACTCCGGGGTGACATACGCCGCGGTGATGCCCCCGTCGACGACGAAAGTGGCGCCGGTGACGAAGGAGGACTCTTCCGAGGCCAGGAAGAGGACGGTTCGGGCGATCTCCGCCGCTTCGCCGAAGCGACCCATGGGGATGTGGACGAGCCGGCGCTGTCGCTTCTCCTCGGTGTCCAGGTATTTCATCAGCAGTTCCGTGCGCAGCGGTCCCGGACAGAGGGTATTTACACGGATATTTTCGCGGGCGTGAACAACGGACAGCTCGCGGCTCAAGGCGAGGACTCCCCCTTTGCTGGCGGTGTAGGCGATTTGGGGGGTGGCGGCTCCGAGCACGGCCACGAAAGAGGCGGTGTTGACAATGGACCCGCCCCCCGACCTCAGCAGCGCCGGGATGCCGTACTTGCATCCCAGAAAGACGCCCTTGAGATTGACGTTCATGGTCAGATCCCACACCGCTTCCTCCGTCTCCACGGCGTCGCCGTCGTCGATGTGAGAGATGCCGGCGTTATTGAAGAGCACGTGAAGGCCGCCGAATGCCCGCTCCGCCACTTCCACCATCCGCGCGCAGTCGGCGGCGCACGACACGTCGGCGGTCACGGCGGTGGCCCGGCCGCCCTCCTTCTCGATCAGCCGCGCCGTCTCCTTCGCGCTGGCCGCGGCGATGTCGACGGCCGTCACCGCTGCCCCCTCCCGGGCAAACAAGAGGGAGGTCTGCCGACCGATGCCGCTGCCGGCCCCGGTCACGAGGGACGATTTACGCTCTAGTCGGATACCTTGCCTCTCCCTTCCTCGAGATGAGTAATTACTTGAGCCTCTGGGGTTGAACGCTCCGGCTAACACAGCGATGAGAGGCGAATCGCAAAGTTTAGCGAGAGCATTTCACGCGCGCAAGCAGGCCCTCTCCCCCGGTGGCGCTCGGTCCGCGGGCCATCGTCCTGGCGGTCATCCGAGCCGTCTTGCGACCACCGTTCCCAGCGCCCTCACCCTTGACACCGCAGGGCGAACAGTCACCTTTGGAATCGAGAGCCGCCTTCCTGTACCGGAGCCGTTTCCCATGTAGGGGGCCCGTCCGACCGAGCACTTACCTCTGGAGCACACCGTAAGCCGGAACGATTGCGCGCCATCATCGCCGGTGATCCCACCGACCGCTGCGGATTCTGGCTCGGGAATCCTGCCGATCCTCTTCGACCACTTCGCTACCGCCGCCCTGTAGCAATCCCGGGCCAGCTGGGGGACGACCTGCGCTGGATTCGACCCGGCACCTACCGACGACCGGACGGCAAGCCGATGTTCGACATGCGCCGCCGAGACCTCCTCGCAGTGGCCAGAGCCGACACCTTTGAGCTGAGTGCCGAATCACTCACGGAGAGCACCCATGAAGAAAGACATCGCTTTTGAGATGGCGACGTCCAGCATCCGCTTCGGACACGGAGTGACCCGGGAAGCCGGGATGGACCTGGTGGACATGGGCGTAAATCGCGTCATGGTCATCACCGACCCGACCCTGTCCGCGTTGCCGCCCGTGGCCACCCTGCTGGAATCGCTAGCCGGCAACGGGGTCGCCTACGAGCTCTTCGACCGCGTCCACGTGGAGCCCACCGACACCTCGTTTCAGGAGGCCATCGCCTTCGCACGGGAGGGGGAGTTCGACGGCTTCGTCGCCATCGGCGGCGGCTCCAGCATAGACACGGCCAAGGCCGCCAATCTCTACTCCACCTATCCCGCCGACCTCCTCACCTACGTCAACGCCCCCATCGGCAAAGGCGAACCCGTCCCGGGCGCGCTCAAACCCCTCATCGCCATCCCCACCACCGCCGGCACCGGCAGCGAGACCACCGGGGTGGCGATCTTCGACCTCGTGGAAATGAAGGCGAAGACCGGCATCGCCCACCGGCGACTGAAGCCCACCCTGGGGCTGATCGACCCGGACAACACCCGTACGCTGCCGCCTGCGGTAGCCGCAGCGACTGGACTGGACGTGCTCTGCCACGCCGTCGAGTCGTACACCGCCATCCCCTTCGGCGAGCGGCCCCTGCCCCAGCGGCCCTTGTTGCGCCCCGCCTACCAGGGATCGAACCCGATCAGCGACCTGTGGGCGATGGAGTCTCTGCGTATGGTTCGGGAGTATCTTCCGCGGGCGGTGGCTGACCCCGATGACGAGGCGCGAGGACAGATGCTGCTGGCCGCCTCTTTCGCCGGAATCGGCTTCGGCAATGCCGGCGTTCACTTGCCCCACGGTATGTCCTATCCCGTGGCCGGGATGGTACGAGACTTCGTGCCCGAGGGGTACGGCAGCGACCACCCCATGGTGCCCCACGGCATCGCCGTCATCGTTAACGCCCCGGCAGTTTTCCGCTTCACGGCGACGGCTTCTCCCCGGCGTCACCTGGCCGCCGCCAAAGCCCTGGGAGCTTCCACCTCTTCCGCCGCCGCGGAGTCGGATGCGGGTGCGGTCCTGGCCGACACCATCATCGAGCTCATGCAGCGGCTGAACATGCCCGGGGGGCTGGCTCCACTGGGTTACGGTAGCGGTGACATACCGGCTCTGGTGGCGGGCACGCTACCCCAGCACCGCGTCACCAAGCTGTCCCCCCGCCCCGCGGGGGAAGAGGAACTGTCCGCGCTCTTCGAGGACGCAATGCGATACTGGTAGAGTCGCCGGGAGTAAGTGCTATACCGTCTTCTACTGCAGATGACGCTTCCGCGCTCGCGGGGTGCCACGAGATGTTGGCGTTGGCCCGGCCTACCGCGACCCCATCGCTGTCGACGACGACGGCTCGTGGCGACGTGGGGAACCGACGGCTCCAGAAGTGCGCCCGTAGCCGGATTGCATCGTCGATCCTGCCGGCCCCGAGTCACATCCCCAGCACCTGGGTCGCAGGCGCCAAGGCGCTGGCCTTCGGCCTCTGCACGATCCCGATTGACGAGATCCAGGCGCGCCTTATCCAGACTCTCGTCAGCGACCGATCCGCTCCTCCCCGACCACGACGGGCTCGCGCTCGAGGCGCACACCGAACTTCCGCTCGACCGTCTCCTCTATCTTCCGGCCAAGGGAAATCACGTCTTTGGCGCCGCCTCCGCAGCTGATGATGGCGAGGGCGTGATTGACGGAGATGCCCGCACCCCCCCGCCGAAACCCCTTGTGGAAACCCGCCCGTTCGACGAGCCAGGCAGCTGGGACCCTGGCGCGGTCTCGCTCGGGATAGGACGGGACCTCGCCCTCTCCTCCGGCTTGCCGCCAGCGGTCCCGCAACTGCTCGACCTCGGCTGGCGAGAGAACTGGATTCAAGAAAAATGACCCCACTGATCTCGAGTTGGGGTCCGTTGGATCGAGGACCATCGACTTCCGCCGCCGAAGGCCCAGGACCAGATCGCGAATCGCACTGGAGGCGGGCCGACCTGGCTCCAGCCGACTCAGGTCCACCCCGGCTTCGTCCAGGTTTCGCTGCAGCTCGGCGTAGCGCAACTCGGGGATGACTTGTCGCGGCAGGCGAAACTGGACCTGGGTGATGATGAAGTGATCCCGATCGCGACCCTTGAAACGGCTCTGACGGTAGGCGAAGTCGCACTCCTCGCGGGTGAACTCCACCTGGAGCAGGGTCCGACGGTCGAACGCCCGCACCAGGGCGACGGTCTGCCTCACTTCCTGCCCGTAGGCCCCCACGTTCTGGATGGGTGACGCCCCCACCGACCCGGGGATGCCGGACAGACACTCGATTCCGCTCAAATCCGACTCGATGCAGGAGAGCACCAGGGCGTCCCAGTCCTCGCCGGCACCGGCCGTGACCAGGGTTTCTTCTCCCATCTGTTGGCGCTCCACTCCGCCGATCCCCACCTTCAGGACGAGGCCGTCGAAGCCGGCGTCGGCGAAGATGGTGTTGCTCCCGCCGCCGAGGACATGCACCCTGACGCCGCGCCCGCCCGCCCACTCCAGCGCCTCTCCGATTTCCTCCTCGGAGGCGCAGCCGCAGAAGAATCGGGCCGTACCGCCGACCTTCATCGTCGTCAGCGGGGCGAGTGCGATGTCTTCCTCGATCTCCATGACTTATCGCAAAAATTCTTGTCGACGATCTCGTCTACCTGCCACTTGAATGACCCTCGAACTCACCGCAGTTTTCGCGCCTTGATGAAGATGCGCCCCCTCTCACGAGGTCGTCCCATGCGATCAGCGACTCCGGTGACTGCGCCTGCGGTACCCACTGACAGCGATGGTGACTCTCATTCAACACCACCCACTCACTCAGATAATGGCACAAACCCGCCGGTCCGTAAACCGCGCCAGGGCGGTGACAGCCGTCTCGGGCAAGACAAGGTGCGGCCGGACTTGACCTCTTCCCGCTCCTTACTACTATGTTATGACCTCCCCTGCGGGACGTATGACCTCCTCTGCAGCGGTATCGCCGGTCGTCTCGCCCCTCTGCGACCACATCACCTTGCACCCGGCACTAGCCATGAGCGAAATCCTTCTCCTCAACATCTCCGGTCGCGATCGCCCCGGGCTCACGTCCTCTCTGACCGCCATCCTCGCCCGCTACGACGTCACCATTCTCGACATCGGACAGGCGGTTATTCACGACGCCCTGTCCCTCGGTTTGCTGGTGGAGATCCCCGAGGAGTCTGAGCCCTCCCCGGTCCTCAAGGATATCGTTTTCAGAGCGCATGAGCTGGGCGTAGACATCCGCTTCACTCCCATCTCCGGCCCCGACTACGAAAAGTGGGTGAGCCAACAACAGCGTGGGCGCTTCATCATCACCATTCTCGGCCGGGAAATCACCGCGGAACAGATCTCCACCATCGCCGCCACCCTGTCCGAGAGGGGGATGAACATCCACGATATCACGCGCTTGTCAGGACGCATGCCCCTCGACGAGTCCAGGCGACCGGGCCGCGCCTGCATCGAATTGATGGTGCGCGGACAGCCGGAGGCACTGACCGACCTGCGCACCCGCTTTATGCAGATCTCCGGCGAGCTGGGAGTGGACATCGCCTTCCAGGAAGACAACGTCTACCGCCGCAACCGTCGCCTCGTGGCCTTCGACATGGATTCCACGCTGGTCCAGTGCGAGATCATCGACGAGCTTGCCGCCGCCGCGGGTGTGGGAGAAGAGGTGTCGCGCATCACCGCAACGGCCATGGCGGGAGATCTGGATTTCCGCGAGAGCTTCAGCCGTCGCCTAAAGCTGCTGAAGGGTTTGAAGGCATCCGCTCTCGAGCGCATCGCCGCGCACCTGCCCCTTACCGAGGGAACCGAACGGCTGGTGGCCACTCTCAAGACCCTTGGATACAGGATCGCCATCCTGTCGGGGGGGTTCGCCTACTTCGGCCGCCAACTGCAGAAGCAGCTGGGTATCGACTACGTCTACGCCAACGAGCTCGATATCGCCGATGGCGCGCTCACGGGAGAGGTGGTCGGTGAGATCGTCGACGGCCGCAGAAAGGCGGATCTTCTGCGCCAAATCGCCCGCCAGGAGGGCATCAGCCTCGAACAAGTCATCGCCGTCGGCGACGGCGCCAACGACCTCCCAATGCTCAGCATAGCGGGCCTCGGCATCGCCTTTCACGCCAAGCCTGTCGTCCGGGAGGGCGCGCGTCAGTCCATCTCCACTCTGGGCCTGGACGGCATCCTCTACCTCATGGGCATCAGGGACCGCGAGGCCCTGGGCTGAGTTCTCCGCCAAGGCAGCCGTGCAGACCTCTATCCTTCCCCAGCTGCAGGACGACCCGGATGTCCAGGTATCCGAACAGGTGCTCCGCACCTGCGTACACTGTGGATTCTGCAACGCCACCTGTCCCACCTACCTGCTTACCGGCAACGAGCTCGAGGGACCCCGGGGCCGCATCTACCTGATCAAGAGCGTTCTGGAGGGCCGCATCGGACCCGGTCAGAACGGGGTCGTCGCCCACATCGACAACTGCCTCGGCTGCCTGGCCTGCGAGACCACCTGCCCGAGCGGCGTCGTCTTCTCCCGCCTGCTGGAGGAGGCCCGCCCGCGCCTTGATGAGATGTATCGCCGTCCGCTCGCCGACCGCTTCCTGCGCTCCCTGCTGATCCGGCTGTTGCCCTATCCGGGACGCTTCCGCTGGGCCATGCGCCTGGGGTGGCTCGGTCGGGTCGCGGCGCCGTTGATGCCTCGGAGCCTCCGCCATCTCATCGAGCTGGCGCCGACATCGGCGCCGGCAAGAGCGCCATCGGCTCGAACCGACTCGTTCCCGGCGACCTTCGTTCCCGAGAGGCCACCGATGAGGCGGGTGGCGCTCCTCACCGGTTGCGTCCAGGAGGTGATGGGAGCCCACATCAACGACGCCACCATCCGTTTGCTCAACAGACGTGGAGTGGACGTCGTGATCCCCAAGGGCCAGGGCTGTTGTGGCGCCCTCACCTATCACATGGGGGAGCGCCGCCGGAGCCTGCCGCTCATGGCCCGCAACATCCAGGTGTGGCACGACGAGATCGAGCACCGCGCTCTGGATGCCATCGTCCTCAACACCTCCGGGTGCGCTACGGTGGTGAAGGAGTACGGTCACATCTTCCGCAATGATCCAGTCCTGGCGCCAAAAGCCGCCGCGGTAGTCGAGCGGGTCCGCGACGTGACCGAGATCGTCGACGAGATCGGCCTAGGCCCCACAGTGGAAGTCCCCGCCCTGCGCGTCGCCTATCACGACGCCTGCTCGCTGCAGCACGGCCAGCAGATTCGACAGCCGCCGCGGAGCCTTCTGACCCAGGCCGGCTTTCGGATTCTGGAAGTCCCCGAAGGACACATCTGCTGCGGCAGCGCCGGCACCTACAACCTGCTTCGGCCTCGCCTGGCCAACGGCCTGCAGCAGCGCAAGGTGGCCAACATCAAACGCGTCGAACCCCAGGTCGTGGCCGCGGGCAACATCGGCTGCATCGAACAGATCGCCCGGGTCGTGGATGTACCGGTGGTACACACCGCCGAGCTCCTGGACTGGGCAACCGGGGGTCCGCGGCCGGCCGGAATCGATGCCGCCCTGCCCTCGCCGCCGCCCGAGGGACAGAGATCGGCATAACCGCCGCTCGAGATCGGCATGAAACCGCCGCAAGATCCGGATGAGCCGCCGCTCCAACCTCCTCGCTCTCCTCTGCCTGCTGCTGTCCCACGCCTACTTCGGCAGCCGCCGCGAAACGCCATTCGGCATCGACGCCGTGTCTGCGGTGACTCCGGGACGCGTCTCGGTGGTGGGGGCTGTCGCTGCAGCCGACACCGCTCTCACTGCTGCGCAGGTCGAGGAGATGGTGCGCCGAGCCGTCTACCTCAGCGGCGGGATGCACAAGGCCATCGACCCCGGCGCCCGGTGGATCGTCGTCAGAGTCGCCGACGCGAGAGCTGGGGGAGTCGACAGAGCAACGACATCGGCCGCAGATAACTATTTGGCTGCGGTTCGGGCGGTGGTCGGGCTCCTGCACCAGGCCGCCGGGGAAGCGCGCATTTCGCTCGCCGCGGGCGCCACGCCGGCGGCTGTGGCAGGGCCCGGGAGCGGGGAGAGGGGAGAATCGGAACGCGAGGGGGTGGTGGGGAAGACGGCCCTTGAAAAGCTGGCTGCCGATCTCCTCGGGACCGGTATCGAGGTGGGTCTGTTGGATCTGGCCACCGAGGAGTCGGAGCGCGTCGAAGTACCCGATGGCGGCGAGGCCGCCGCCGAGTACGCGGTACCGATCGCCATCCTGGAATGCGACAACATCGTCAACGTCGCCCCCCACAGCCGTCGGAGCGCCAGCGGGCTGGCCAATCTGGTGGGCCTGGCGACGAACGATGAGGCGGCGGCGGACAGAATGGCCCAGCTGGTGGACNTGGCNCTGCTGGCGGAGGTCGACTACACCCTTNTGGCCCTGCTGGGGGCGGGTGCAGAGACCGCGAGCCGACCTCGCCTCAATGCGATTCTGGCCGGACACGACCCCATCGCCGTGGACCGCATCTCGCTGGAAATGACCTCAGCCGACACCAGCTACCTGGCCGCCCTACGTCTGGCCTCGAGGCGCCGTCTGGGCACGGTGGGCCTGCAGTGGATCAAGGTGAATGGGCCGGAGGTGCCAGGGACCTGGAGGGATTCCGGACCGGACTCGACTGGCGCCCAGTAGGCGTCGTGGCGGCGGTCTCTCGTCGCAGCGTGAATATTTGTCAGCGGTCGCCCGCGCTAGAGCACCAGTTCCACGTACCTCAGACTCTTCTTGTCCAGCGCGTTGAGATCCGGTATCTCGAAGCGGTTGCCGTCCACGTCGACGAGCAGAAGCCGGTGATCCCCCAGCCACTGGGCGTTCTCCGAGGCGTTCTGCATCACGAACTCCCGCTCTCCCCTATTGGTTAAGACATCCCAATAAGAGGTGCCGAACTCGTTGCGGACGGAGGTCACGCGTTCGATGGTCGAGGTGAGATAGCGGCGATCCAACTCTTCCTTGACGATGTCCGCCATCTCCGACTCCAAGAGCTTGGGATCGTCGATCATACAGATCTCCTCGTCCTTGGTGTCGAGAATACAGATGTAGCGGTTCGGGTGCGACAGCGGCGCGGCTCTGACGATTTTCACTCGAAGGTAGGAGCGGTCGTCCTGAATCGTCAGGCGCAGCATCCACGGCGGCTCCCGAAACAGTCGAATCGATTCGATGCTTACATTCTCCGGGTGGGTGACGGTAACCGGTGTGACCGCCCGCTTGCCCTCTGTCTTTCCGGCCGCTTGTGACTTTCCATCCGTCTTCGCGTTCTCGTCAGCCCCGTTTTCAGTTGCCATCCTCCTCCCTCTTCTTACCCGACACCACCGTTACCGCCGATGTCTGTATTGACGAAATTGTAGAAATACCCCTGCGCCTGCCATCAACTCCTGGTGAGTGCCGTCTCGACGACTTTGCCCGCGTCCAGCACCACCAGCCGGTCGGCGGAGCGGAGCGACGTCAGCCGATGAGCGATGGCGAAGGTAGTCCGCCCCACCTCCAGCCGCGAGATCGCCTCCTGGATCTTCTTCTCCCTCGGCGTGTCCAGCGAGGAGGTGCCTCCGTAGGGAGTGATCCCTACGTTGAAGTAGCGTTTAAGTAGCGTCTGTCGCCTGTTCTTCAACCGCCGGGATCTGTATCATCTGCAGGGCCGATTTCGGACTTTACGTATCCGTCGACGTTCGAGTTATGCTACCCACCGGTGCCGCCTCCGGTGCCGCCGCTCATCGCGAAATCGGAGAATCTGATGACCCGCTGTGGCCTCGTTCCGACATCGTCCTCCACCCTCGCTGTCCAGGCACCGGCCGCCAGCTAGTGGATTCATCGCTGTTTCGTCTCGAAAGGACAGAGGTTTGCGCTTAGGGCCTGGCAAGAAATAACTTGAACAATCAGATGAAGTGCGGTTACGGACTTCGGTGCTTTAGGGTGTAGTTCCAGTCGCCATGAAATGAGTGCGGCTTGAGGCAGAGACTGGCCATCTCTTCGTCAGATACGATGAGCTGGTTGTCTGTTTTGGAATGCCCCTTGGACGTCAAAGAAGTTACCGGCCCCCCATTTACAATGTCAAGGAATACGACTCTCTCGCCTATTTTTTCCCAGGACCAGGAGCGGGAGCGGGAAGCCGTCGTCGTCGTGAAGATCAGCCTCAGCCACGCCGCTAGTTGGGAGTGCTTGGACGACTGTCTTCCTCAACCGATCTTACAATGGCCTTCGTGTACCTCCTCCCCCGTCTGCGGCACATACGTTACCGACTGATTTTTCCAAAGCAGCGCAGGTTTCTATATTATATGATTCGCCAATGGCCGCGGCATTGCAGGCACAACGATCGAACGGGAAAGCAGCAGTTCCACTGAGATGACTGAGATCGACACGGAGAGCAGCTCCACCGAGGTGAAGCTCCATAACGAGCAGTTGGAGCGTTACTTGCGCGACATCGACTTCGAGTCCCTGTCGGCCGAGGAGACGTTGCGGTGGGCCACGGCCACCTTTTCCCCCGACCGTGCCGTCCTGAGCACGAGCTTCCAAGCCGCCGGTGTCGCTATGATCCACATGGCCAGCGAGCTGCAGTTGGGCCTGCGCGTAGCCACCGTCGATACCTTGAGGCTCCACCCCGAGACCTATGCCTTCATGCGCGAAGTGGAGGAGCGCTACGGCATCGACATCGAGGTCCAGCGCCCCGATCCCGATCAGGTTAGGAGTATGGTGGACCGTTTTGGCGAATACCTGTTCTTCGACAACAAGGCCAGGCAGGAGTACTGCTGTCAGGTCCGCAAGACCCGACCCCACGACAAGCTGCTGAGGACGGCGGATTGCTGGATCTCCGGTCTCAGGCGAGACCAATCCTCCTTCCGCGTCGAAAACACGCCCAAGGCCACCACGGTGACGGACTACGGCACACCACGACAGCTCCTCAAGCTCAACCCCATGGCCGACTGGCCGGAAGAGCGCATTCTCCGGTATGTAGAGGAGAACGACGTTCCGAAGCACCCGCTTTACGCGCAAGGGTACGGCAGTATCGGCTGCTTCATCTGCTCCACCCCCACCAGTCCGGGCGAGCCGAAGCGGGCCGGGCGCTGGCGCTGGTTCAACAGCGACGAGAAGCCCAACGAGGAGGACGCAAAGGAATGCGGCCTCCACGTGCCCATGTATAACATCTGAACCCAATGATCTGATCCAACCGGCTGGATCTTGAATCTCAACGGGCTCCTGCACCCAGGCGGAACGAAGTTCAGATCACACCGCGTGTCAGTCCCTCCGACAGGCGCCGGTCACCAGCCTTTTGAAGGCGTCTCCCCTGTCTGAATAGCTTTCGAAGAGGCCGAAGCTGGCACAGGCCGGGGACAGCAGCACCACGTCTCCTTCCTCGGCGTTGCTCCGCGCCGACTCTACGGCCTCCCGCATGGACTCACACATCCTCACCTCTCCCCGAAAACCGGCCGCCTTCGAGGCTGCCGCGATGCGCTCGGCCTCGTCGCCCAGGAGGCTCATCGATCTCACCCCGCCGGCGGCGACACCGACTCCCAGCTCCCCGAAATCCGCCCCCTTGGATGACCCGCCGGCGACGAGGTGGATAGGCGACTCGAAGCTCTGGAGCGCCGCCAGGGCCGCTGTCGGCGTCGTCGCCAGGGAGTCGTCGTAAAATTCTACGCCGTCGAACAAGCCCACCAGCTCGAGCCGGTGGGGCAACCCTCGCATGGCGCGGATCGCAGCGGCAACCTGCTCTGCCGACGCCCCCGCCGCTGCCCCCGCCGCCGCCGCGGCCAGTGCGTTGCCGACGTTGTGACGCCCCTTGAGGGGCACCTCTTGGATCGCGCAGATCTGCTCTCGCCGGGCGCCGTGCCGCCGCAGCCAGAGATGGCCCTGGGCGGCGAAAGCCCCTGCCTCCACCTCCCCGGCTAGACTGAAGTAGAGCAGCTGCGCCGGGCTGTGCTCCCCCAGACGGCGCGTCGCCGCGCAGTCGGCGTTCAGCACCAGGTAATTGTCGCTGGTCTGGAATCGACATATCGCCTCCTTCGCCTCGGCGTACTCTTGCTGGTCGGCGTGGTAGTCCAGGTGATCGGTGCCGATGTTGAGCACCACGGCGATGGCGGGAGATCGGTGCAGATCCTGAAGCTGGAAGCTGGACAGCTCCACGACTGCCAGATCGCCGCGAGTCAGCTCCTCGACGAAACTGATCGGGGGCAATCCTATGTTACCGCCGAGGCGGACCTGCGGATAAGGGCCGCGCGCAAGGGCGAGGGCGAGGAGAGAGGCCGTCGTCCCTTTTCCCTTGGTGCCGGTAACACCCAGAATGGCGGCGGGACAGAGGTCGAGGAAGAGGCGGGTCTGGCTGGACACCTCGGTGCCGGAGCGACGCGCCGCCGCCAGCTCGGGGTGCAGGGAGCTAATGCCCGGAGTGCGATAGACCAGATCGAATCGAGCCAGATCCTGCAGATACGTCTCCCCCACGAGCCAGCTGAAGACGGAGCTGCCCCATTCTCGCCGCAGACTCCGCACCCGGTCGCCCTCGACCCTGTCGCGGACGGAGAAGCGGATCCCTTTCGACAATAGGTACCGGCCCAGCGCCTCGTTCTCCACTCCAAGACCGAGCAGAGCGATGCGGCATCCCTCCAGTTCTTTCCCCGCTCTCTCTTCTCTCACCCCGGGGTCCTCCTCCTTCATGGCAAGCGCCACAGTGCGGCGACGCAGCACGGGCGATCTTGCAGGAATGCGGTTGTCTGCCAGGAATATAGTTCAGACCTGCGGCAGAGCCGCCACGCCGCCGCTGGCCCGCAGTTTGCCCTGACATGTCTGATCGAATAGTTTCCTCTGCGCGCCAGCGTTGGCCATTGCCGCGGCGCTATCTGCTCTTCTGTGTGTCGACACACGAACAGGCGGCGACGTGGAGGCCTGCGACACACCCGTCATCCGCGAGGAGGGCGAACACTTGAGGGCGAAGGCGATGACGCAGAACGGCGCGGCTGGCGATTCGGGGACGACGGGCGGCAAAGACGGCGGGAGGGAGAAGAGAGAACCGAAACGCCGGGTCCGGGATTTCGAGGTGGCGGTGGCGGAGGTGCGCATGGAGACCAAGGACTGCGCCACCCTGTTTCTCGCCGCGGGCGAGCCCATGGACTACGAGGCGGGCCATTTTATCACCATCGATCCCCACCAGTTTAAATTCCTCGAGCACTTCATCGCCCACCTCGAGGACCAGAAGGGGCAGCGCGAAAAGCCGAGGGCGTATTCGCTGGGCTCCGCCCCCCACGAAGAGCACCTCATCGTCACCGTCAAGGAAGAGACCTACGAATCCGGTCAGACCCCTTATCCGCCCCTGCTCTCGCCCCTGCTGGCCTACCACGACGCCGGCAGTAGCCTGACCGTCAGAGGATTCACCGGGGCCTACACCTACCCCAAAGATATCCGCGAGCGCACCGACAACATCCTCCACGTGTGTGCCGGCAGCGGCATCGTCCCCAACCGCGGCCTCATCATGAACAGCATCCACCGGGGCGACGGCCTGCGGCACGTGCTGCTGTTCAGCAACAAGACGCGCGACGACATCATCTACTTCCGCGACTTCCAGGAGCTCCAGGAGCGACATCCGGACAAGCTGGAGGTTCTCCACTGCATCACCCGAGAAGATCCGGCGGGTATCCCCAATTTCCGCCGCGGACGCATTGACGCCGACCTCCTGAGAGCATACATCCCCGACCCGGGCAACTGCTTCGTGTTCTCGTGCGGCCCCGGCATAACCCCTCACGCCCGCAGAGCTGCCAAAGAGCGGGGAGAGCGGCCCGCTCCCCAGTTCGTGGAGACCATGGCGGCGCTGTTGACTGAGGTGGGGCTCGACAAGAAGCAGATCAAGCAGGAGAGCTGGTAGTCACCACGGCGAAAGCCGACCACCGCTTCAGCAAAGAGGCGCCGTGAAGCTGATCGTGCAGATCCCCTGCCTCGATGAGGCGGCCACCTTGCCGGCCACCATCGCCGACATCCCCCGCCAGATCGACGGCATCGACGAGGTGGAGATCCTCGTCATCGACGACGGCTCCACCGATGACACTTCTCGCGTCGCCCGCGACCTCGGCGCCGATCACGTGGTCAGATTCCCACGGAACCGCGGTCTGGGGCACGCCTTCAAGGCCGGTTTCGACACCAGCCTTCGGCTCGGCGCCGACATCATCGTCAACACCGACGGCGACAATCAGTATTTCGGCGGCGACATAACCGCTCTGGTGCAGCCCATTCTCCAGGGTGAGGCCCACGTCGTCATCGGCGATCGCCAGACTGGAGACATCTCCCACTTCTCGCTGTCGAAACGCCTTCTGCAGCGCTTCGGCAGCAGCGTGGTGGGACGTTTGGCCTCCATAAGCGTCCCGGACGTGGCCAGCGGTTTTCGCGCCTACAGCAGGGAAGCGGCCCTGCATCTGCCTACCTTCACCGACTTCGACCACACCGCCGAACACGTGGTGCAGGCCGGGCAGAACCGCCTCGCGGTGGTTTCGGTGCCCATCCGCGTCAACCCGAAGGCGCGCGCCTCCCGCCTGTTCTCCAACGTCGGTGAGTTCGTCCTCAAATCGGGAACCATCAGCCTGCGCACCTACGCGCGCTACAAGGCCCTGAAGCTCTTCGCCGCCTGCGGCGCCCTCACCTTCCTCGTCGGCTTCGCCATCGGACTCCGTTTCCTCTACTTCTTCTTTGTAGTGGGCGAGGCCGACCAGTACGTGCAGTCCCTCATCCTCGCCTCTGTCCTGCTGATGGCGGGATTCCAGATGTTCCTCACCGGTATCGTCGCCGACCTCATAGCCACCAACCGCAGCATGATGGAGGACACCCTGTCGCGGGTGAAAAAGCTTGAGATCCGCCGACAGCAGCACGGCGATCCGGACGGCGAAGCGGAGTCGCAATAGTCGCGGTTGACCGGCGCCCCTAGCTGACGGTCTCCTCGCGTCTGCGCAGGATTTCAGGCGGCCGGCAGTAGACCACCACCGTTTCGTGTGTGCTCGGATGGCGAAAGCCCACCCGAGTCGAGTGCAGGTGATAGCCACCATCCCCTGGCAGCGGGGGGCGCCCCGCTCCGCTGGGAGCTGCCGGCTCGCCACCGCTTGCATAGAGAGGCTCTCCCACCAGAGGGAATCCCGCCGCCGCCAGGTGGATGCGGATCTGGTGGGGCCTGCCCGTGGGGATATCGACCTGCACCAACGCGCACCCGGATTCGGCTTCGGCGGACCCCGTCCGACCACTTCCGCCGGTCCCGGGCGCTTGCTTACACCGATCGGGTCGCCGTCGCTCGAGCACTCGTACCTCCGAGCGCGACGGCTTGCCGTCGGCGCGGACGCCATAGACGTACCCCATCAGCGGATGGGGGAGGCGGCCGATGCTCTCGGTAACGGTGAACTCGTCTTCCCTGGGGACGCCCTGAACCAGGGCACGGTAGCGCTTGTGCACCCGGCCTTCCTGGAGATCGATGGACAGCCCGCGCCGCGCCAGTGCCCCCGTCGCGAAGAGGATTGCACCCGACGTCCCCCGCCCCAGTCGATGAACGGGAGCGGGGTCCTCGTCGGGGTAGTGGCGTCGCACCATCCACAGCAGGGTGTTCTCCAGGTACTCCGCCCCCGGCAGGACCGGCAGTCCGGCCGGTTTGTCGATCGCGGCGACCTCGCCGTCCTCGAAGAGGATCTCGAAGCCCCGCGGTACTGCCGGCTCCCGCCACGGCGGCCGGTGGTAGGTCAGATCCTGTCCCGCCTCCAGGACAACCTCTACAGAGACGACTTCGCCGTCCACGCGGATCATCCCCGACTCGATTCGCCGACGCCACTCATCGCGGCTCGAATGGGTGTATCTCCGAGTGTAGAACTCGAGCACCGCTTCCCCTCCCCCTGCCTCGCGCCGAATGCGGTCGAGATATACCCAGCCCGAATTCAGGCTTCCGCATGAGGGCCGCCTGCCTGGTCCGACGACTCCGGGGGGCCCATTCCGCTGTGCCATGGTTAGTTCACCGCATCGCCGGGCTCGTGCCCGAATTGACCCGCGACCCTTTGGAAGCTATATTTATTCACTGAAAACTAATAATTATTACCCAGCGCACTGCGCACACTTCGTGCCGTTTCTGCTGGAAAAAAGGCGATGGCTTTACCCGCAATCTACATCGACGGGCAGCAGGGCACCACCGGGCTCAGGATCCGCTCGCTGCTCTCGCCCCGCGACGACTTGGAGCTCCGTCTCATAGCGGAGACGGACCGCAAGAATCCGCGAGCCCGGTCCGAGCTCCTCAACAGCGTTGACCTGGCCGTCCTCTGTCTTCCCGACGACGGTGCGGCCGAGGCGCTCGAGCTGGTGGAGAATCCGGATACCCGCATCATCGACACCAGCACCGCCCGGCGTACGGATCCGAACTGGGTCTACGGCCTGCCCGAGCTGTGCCCGAATCATCGCCAGTCCATCCGCACCTCTGCTCGGGTGACCAACGGCGGCTGCTATGCCATGGGGTTTATTCTCGTCGTGCGCCCTCTGATCGAGGCGGGGATCCTGAGCGCCCACCCCTCGCTGACGGTAAACGCCGTCTCGGGTTACTCCGGCGGCGGGCGCGGCATGATCGAGTCCTATCAGCAGGCGCCGCCCGCGGCTGTTCCGGCCGATGCCCCCATCCCCCTGTCGCTCTACAGCCTCGGCGCCAGCCACAAGCACCTGGCCGAAATGCAGGTCTTTAGTTTGAGCGCGCGACCGCCCCTCTTCGTGCCCTCGGTCGACCACAGCTACTGCGGCATGCTGGTCAGCATCCCCATTCCCCCAGGGGGCTTCTCCGGCGACCACGTCGGTCCCGAACAGGTATGGGAGGTCTGGAACGAGCGCTACGGTGCCGAGCCCTTCGTCCGCGCCGTGCACCCCGACGAGGCGCCGAAGTTCATGAGCGGCGGCGACTTCCTCCGACTCGACGGCTGCAATTTCACCAATCGCGCCGAGCTCTTCGTCTTCGGCGACGCCGAACAGGGACATCTCCTCGTCTG
>PBRM01000056.1 GCA_002725915.1 Gemmatimonadota bacterium | reverse complement strand
TACTACAAGCGCTACTTCGCCCCCTTCGGCAAGAATTTCATGAATTACGCGCGGCGGACCAGCCGCGATCTGGGCTACGACTACCGCAATGTGCTCGCCAACGGCATCAGTCCGGAGGGGGGCAAGAGCTGGGCGACCTTTGTCCCGGGTGAGATCTCCGTCAACAGCGAGCTCGTGCTCACCACGGGCACCCCGGCCCTGGCCTTCGTCACCGTAAACGACGCCCGCTTTCTGGTCGACACACCTCTGGACAGACCCGATGCGGTCAACTACGAGAACCTGTCGAGGCAGATTCGGGCCCTGGCCGGCATGTTTCACCAGGCCTTCGAGGACCCGGAGCTCTTTCCCGATTTCAAGATGCGGCTCAAGGACACGATGCGGACGCTGAAGGCCAGGACCATGGTCTTCCCCCGTCGCAGCATAGTCCCCGACCTGCCGCGCACCGGCGGCGTGGCCGTGATCCGAAACGGCAAGAAGAAATCCTACAAGGGGGTGCGTGGCGAGTACGTCGAGGTGGTGGACGAGACCGGGGCGTTCTACGCCAATCGGATCCGCGTCAACTCCGTGCAGATCGAAGGGTATTACATGGATCCGGCTACAAGTCGGATTACCTATGCGCCGGACCGGGGGGTGCAGGGCGACAAGGCCTACCCCATGAAGATCACCATGGACTGGCGCGACAAGCAGTGGATGGTCGTCCTCTTTCCGTGCGAGGCCTACAACTTCTTCGACATCGTCGATCCCCGCTATCTCACCAAGCTATCGCAGGTCACCGTCTTCGGCGAGACCAATACGTCGCCGGTCGAGTTCGGCTACACTATCGGCGAGGGACCCTCGGCCAAGGATGAGCCTGTGGGGGTGTTGTTCGCGCGACCCGGAACAAAGGTAAAAATCGGCTTCGGCGCCGGCATTCTCGGTTTCCGCTCCCTCCTGCTCAACTCACAGGGAGTCGAGACCAAGGAGAGCGCCCTGGGAGCGGGATTCTCCATAAAGCCGGGTACTTCCTTTGCCCGCACCTCCTTCTTGTCGGCGGCGGACATGTGGAACCTGAACGAGGGGCGGATGCGGGAGCTCAGGGAGTTCGCCATCGAGAATCAGCGCCTCAACGATCTCCACTCTCGCGCCGCGGTCGAACTCGAGGGTGCCAGGAAATCACGGGATGAGAAGCGCTGGGGCGATTTCGTCCGACACACGCGGGCCGCCTTCGGGTTGGAGTCGAGGGCCTATCCGGATGTGAAGGCGACGCAAAACGACGTTGTTCACGGCATCATCTTCTTCATGGCCCTGGTCCTGCCCTGCGCCTACTTCACCGAGAGACTGCTGATCACGGCGACGTCAATCAAGAATCAGATCTTTGGATTCGCCGGTGTCTTCATGGTCATATGGATTATCCTGTCGGTCGTCCACCCCGCCTTCCAGCTGTCCAATCCCTTTGTGATCCTGCTGGCCTTCGTGATCTTCACGCTGGCGGCACTCGTCATGGGAATCATATCGGGCCGCTTCAACGAGCAGATGAAGAAGTTGCGCACGGAAGTAGCCGTCATCCACGATACCGATGTCAGTCGCGCCAGCGCTTCCACGACAGCCTTTCTGCTCGGCATATCGAATATGAAGCGCCGCAAGTTGCGCACCGCTCTCACCTTCATGACGCTCCTTCTGCTCACCTTCACCGTGCTCTCTTTCACCTCCATTCAGACATCGCTGAGATTCAATACGATCGAGCGCGACAACGAGGGCCTTTACGAGGGCGTGATGATCCGCAGCAAGGCGTGGATGCCGCTGGAGAAGTCGGTGCTGGAGTACGCGCTGAGCAACTTCTCACGAATCGCCGACATCGCCCCTCGAAGCTGGTACGACAACAAGACTAAAGCCCACATCAAGATGAAGCACGGCGAACACTCCCACAACGCCCTTGGGGTCCTGGGTCTGACTCCCGAGGAACGGCGGGTGACCGGACTGGACCGCGCGCTGATGGCGGGGCGCTGGTTCGAACCGGGTGAGGAGAAGGTCTGCATTCTGCCCAACGACATGATTGCCGCAGCCAATCTCGACATTGACATAGAGCAGGTAGGAGACGTCCAGATCAGGGTTTTCGGCGATCTCTTCACCGTCATCGGCATCGTCAACTCCAAGCGTGTCAAGGAGTTCAAGGACCTCGACGACGAGATCGTGACTCCGGCGGATTTCGCTGTCACCGGAGGCCAGGCCGTCCAGGAGATGGCCGAAGAGGAGAATCGGGAGAAGCAGGGACTGGAGGACGCCAAGGTCGTCATCAAGCCCTTCGTGCACTTAGAGCCGGCCAATACGCTGATCATACCCTATCACACCCTGCGGAACATCGGCAGCGGCAACCCGCTGCAGTCGGTGGCGGTACGCTTTCACGAGGGGGTGGACGAGCGCCAGCAGATCGAGGAATTCCTGTCGCGGCTTTCCGTCACCCTCTTTGCCGGCATCAGGGAGGAGGGGGACGAATATGTGAAGGTCTCCATCTACAGCTCGCTGGGAATGACCTCGCTGTCCGGGATGGCCAACCTCTTCGTCCCCATCCTCATCGCCGCGCTCATCGTCCTCAATACCATGATGGGAAGCGTCTACGAGAGATTCCGCGAGATCGGGGTCTACTCCTCGGTCGGGCTGGCACCCCAACACATTTCGTGGCTGTTCATGGCCGAGTCCAGCGTCTACTCGGTCCTGGGTGTGGTGGCCGGTTACCTGACCGGTCAGATCATCTCAAATCTGCTGATACGTTTCGAGCTGCTGTCCGGCTTCACCCTCAACTACTCCTCTTTGTCGGCGGTCATGGCCTGCTTGCTGGTCATGACCGTGGTCATGCTCTCCACTATCTACCCGGCGCGCAAGGCATCGCAGATGGCGGTGCCCGACGTCACCCGCAGGTGGCGCCTGCCCCCGCCCGACGGCGACGAGTGGAATTTCGAGTTTCCCTTTACGGTGAGCGGACACGACGTTCTGGGCGTGTGCGTCTTCCTCATGGGCTATTTCGACTCCTACAGCGAGGAGTCGATCGGAACATTCTACACCGATGGCGCCCACCTGGAGCGCTTCAACAGCGACACCGGTGAGGGCTACGCCATCCGTATGAACATCTGGCTCGCCCCCTTCGATCTGGGTGTGAGTCAGCACGTGATCATCCGGGCCGTGCCCGAGGCAGAGGTCAATATCTACGCCATCTCCCTCCAGCTTCGCCGCCTGAGCGGCGAGGACGCCTCCTGGCGGCGCGTCAACCAGCGCTTCATGAATGTCATTCGCAAGCAGTTTCTTATCTGGCGGACCGTGGATGCCGACGCCAAGGAGTCCTACAAGAACCAGGCTGACGGACTCCTGGCCGGCCAGCGGGACGAGGTAACGGCATAGGGAGATAGCGACCTTGCTAGGCCGCAAGAACGCGAACCAGGAAATAGAGGAATACAGAGACCTGCTGGCGACTCCCACGGAGTATCGGGAGGGCTTCACCAGCACGTCCGTGATCGGTGTGCTCTTTGTGGCCTTCATCATGATTCCGGGTAACATGTACCTGAGTCTCATGGTCGGAGGCTCGCTCGGGGCCGCGGCGGAGTGGGTGACCATCATCCTCTTCGCGGAGATCACCAAACGCTCCTTCACCACCCTGTCCCGGCAGGAAGTGTACGTCCTCTACTACGTGGCGGCTGGGCTGATAGCCGCTGAAACGGGCGCCTTCGAGGGGCTCCTGTGGAACCAGTATCTGAGGCAGTCGCCGGCAGCCAAGCAGTTCGGCATCGCCAATCTGATGCCGGATTGGTTCGCCCCGCCGCTCGATTCGCCAGCGCTGCTGGCGCGCACTTTCCTGCATCACGACTGGATCCTGCCGATCGTTCTGCTCGTTGCGGGGATGGTGATTTCCCGCCTGTCGTGGTTCACCATGGCCTACACTCTTTTCCGGCTGATGTCGGATTACGAGAGGCTGCCCTTCCCCTTCGCCCCGGTGGCGGCCCAGGGTGCCACCGCACTGGCGGAGACCACGCAGGGGGTGGACTCCTGGCGCTGGCGCGTATTCTCCGCCGGCGCCATGATCGGGCTGGTTTTCGGGGCCCTGTATGTAGCTATTCCGGCTATTTCGGGCGCCCTGCTCACCGAGCCTATCCAACTCATACCGATTCCCTTCATCGATTTCACCCAGGTCACCGGCAACTTCATTGCGGCTACCCCCATAGGCTTCACTGCTCATCTCGGGCCCATTTTCGCCGGTCTGGTCATGCCGTTCTGGGGCGTCGTCGGCACCTTTCTGGGCGTAGTCGCGCACACGATTGCCAATCCTATTCTGCACAGTTACGGCTTCCTCGAGATGTGGCAACCCGGTATGGGTGTTCTCGAGACCTGGTTCGTCAACAGCATCGACTTCTGGATGAGCTTCGGTATCGGCACCACGATCTCTATCGCCATCATCGGCCTCTGGCAGGTGATCCGCAGCCTCTGGCTCGCCCGGGGGGGGCCCAAAGCGACCGCACCAGGCGCGAAGGGGAGCTGGACCCCGCCGCCCGGCAGAGGGGATTTCCCCATCTGGGCCGCAATAGGTCTGTACGCGGTCTCTGCAGCGGGTCTCATCCTGATCGCCTGGTTCCTGTTGCCGGAGTTCGATCGCTTCGTCTTGTTCTTCCTGTTCTTCGGCTTCGTCTTCACTCCTTTCCAGTCCTTTGTCAACGCCCGTCTGGTGGGTATGGTGGGGCAGACCATCGATTTCCCCTACATCCGCGAGGCGACGATCATGCTTTCGGGCTATCAGGGGATCGACATCTGGTTCGTCCCCTTTCCCTTGGGCAACTACGGCGCCCAGACTCAGAAGTTCAGGGAGATAGAGCTCACCGGCACCCGCTTCACCAGCATCATCAAGGCCGAGCTGCTCATGGTGCCGATCGTGCTCTTCGCCACCTTCCTCTACTCGTCCTACATCTGGAAGCTGGCACCGATCCCCTCCGCGTCCTACCCCTACGCCCAGCTCATGTGGCGCCTGCGGGCCCTGCAGACGTGCATCTGGTTCACGGGGACCTTGACCAGCGAGCTCGCAAAGTCGGCTGACAACCGGGAAGCAACGTGGAAACCCGCCAATCTGGTGGAGAATGAGTGGTGGTACTGGCGAGTCAGGGCGGTGACTCCCGAGTGGAAAGAGTCGAATGGAGAAAGGGGGGAAGCCGGACCCTGGTCTGAGAAGCGGGCATTCTTCACCTATTTTGACGAGGGAGAACCGGAGTTCATTCCAGAGCGCCCGCCCGGCGCTCTCAAGCAGCTCTCTGCGGATGGCGTCTCCGGTCCCATGGTGACTCTCCTGGGTCCGCCGGCCGATGTGGGAGTCGTCTACGACCCCAGACCCGCTCTCGGGGTGCGGGTGTCCGAACCCCTGCCGGCGGGGTGGGAGTTCTACTTCGCCGTGGACACGGACCCCAATTTCACCAGCCCCTGGATCCAGCGGACCTCCGACGAGCCGTGGCTGCAGAAGGCAATTAAAGAAGAGATCATCCTAGCGGGAGCGATTGTGGGACTGGGCAGCTACATCATCCTGTCGATTCTGGGTTTGCCCATCCTCCTCATTTTCGGATACGTGAGGGCACTGGTTACCATCCCGCACTGGATGGTGACCGAAATCATCGGTGCGCTGCTGGCGCGCTACTACTTCTGGAACAAGTACGGCAAGCAGCAGTGGCGGCTCTACGCCCCTGTCCTCGCCGTCGGCTTCGCCTGCGGGATGGCTCTGATGGGAATGGCCTCCATCTCCATCGCCCTCATACAGAAGTCCGTATCCGTCCTTATTTTCTAAAGGATGGCCGCAAGAGGAAGCGCGGTTCGGGTGGACTTCGGCTGGCAAGGGGTTAGCCTCCGCGTGCCGGCGGACTGGTCCCTCGGCAAGGTGGACGGAAATTACAAGAGTGGATACGCCCGTCTCGACGACTCCGAGATCGTGCGCGCGGAGGTTGAGTGGAGAGAGGCGCCCCCAGGCTCGGCGCGACGTCTGCCCATTCCCGATCTCGTCGACCGCTATCTGGAGAAGCTCAACAAGAAGGCGGCGAAAACGGGGACGGAGTTCTCCGTTCAGCGGCGGTCGAAGTTCCTCAAGGACAAGCGCTGGCTGGAAGGGAGCGACTACGAGACCTTCACCTGGGAGGCCGACTTCCGCGCCTACAATCTGGCCCGGGCGTGCGGCACATGCGGCCGTATTATCCTCGTGCGCGTGCTGGAACCGAAACACGACAGTGACCCGGCCCTAGCCGAGGAGGTGTTTCGCTCCCTCAACGATCACGGCACCGACGGCCGCATCTTCTGGTGCATCTACGGCATGTCCTTCTGGACTCCGGAGGAGCTGACGTTAAGCACCCATGGCCTCAAGTCCGGCAATATCCAACTCACCTTCGAGATGAAGGGCCACATCTGCAAGGTCCAGCGCTTGAGCATGGCTCAGGTGTTGCTGAAAGAGACGTCGCTTAAGGAGTGGTATCCCTCGTTCTTCAAGAAGGAGCTGCGCGACTTCGACTACACGCTGCGGGAGGAGAGCGTGAAGGACCACAACGGCCTGCGCATGGAGGGGGGGCCGCGCAGTCGCTGGCGTCAGTTATTGCGTCCGCTGCCCTTCGTCAACCCGAGGCCGCGCCAATACGCCGACAGCTATATCTGGCACTGCGAGGAATCGAACAAGATCTGCGTCGTCGACCATCTCTACCGCAAGAAGGGGGAGAGGGGCCACCTGTCCCTCGCTCTGACTGATGCGTATGCTTGCCACCAGAAAAAAACCGAAGCTGACTCGCGAGGCCATGATGAACTCGCGACCGGCCAGGAACGAACTGCTGAAGTGGGAGAGGAACGATAAGGGCGAGGCCCAGATCACGGTGACGCGCCAGGATACATGGAAGGTCAAGCTCCTGTCGAAGCTCTTCTACGTGCCCAAGGATCGCACCATCACCCTGGACGAGGTCGGCTCTGAGGTGTGGCAGCTGTGCAACGGCAATACCTCGGTCGCCCAGATGATCGATTCCCTGCGGGACAAGTACAAGCTGGACCGCAAGGAAGCGGAAGTCTCCCTGCTCTCGTACCTGAAAACACTGGGTCAGAAGCGCTTCGTGGGATTCCTGCTGGAGGGGGAGAAGCAGCCGCCAAAGGGCGGCGGGGCACGAGCGAGGGAGAGCGCCAGCGGCAAGAGGTGGGAGTCTTAGCGACTTTCTGCGAATGGATCAAGAAAGAGCCAGGAGCGGGATCGCCACCCCTGGCTCTTTCTTGAAGTTTGTAGCTCCCGCCGGGCCCCGGATACGGGAGCGTGAAGAGTGCTCCATACTGTAGCAGCTGCAGCGCTGCCTGCAGAGCTAAATCGGCCTGCGAGCATGGCCGTGGCCGCCTGATATAGCACCTGGGCCCGAGATGCGGAAAGAGTCGAGCGACGAACCGAGGTGGTGGTGAGATTCAGCTTCGGCCCGCGGACTCGCATGTCCTCGATGGCCACTTCGATCTGGTTGTTGATGCCGTCGTCCGGACCAACCTGGAACGAACTATCCTCCTGCGGGCATAGACTACCGACGGTCTTTTGAGCTTCCTTTAGTAATTTCTACTACTTCATTCCAAATGGAATACAGGACGGGGAGGACGGACCGGACCGCCCACCTGATCTCCCACCTGCTGAGCCCGGCAGCCGTCGCCCTTGTGGTCTTCGGCAGTCTCACCAGCTGGCATGGCTGGGGGAGATACTGGATATGCGGTGTGGTGGGGATCGGCTTCTTCACCCTCGTGCCCGGCTTCACCCTCGCATTGTTGAAGCGGCGGGGGGGGATCGCGGGGGACGTATACGATCCCCCTCCCCGAGTGAGGGAGCGAATCCTCCTGGCTGGGGCAACCTGCTACCTGGCGGGCTGCGGCGGTCTAGCCCTGTGTGCGTCGCCGCCGGTCATGTTGTGGGGAGGCGCCACCTTTCTCTGTGGCTCCTTACTGACATGGCTCATTGGCAAGCGGTGGAAGATCAGCATCCACGCCGGGGGCGTCAGTGGGGGTGGGGTCATCCTGCTGACTGTGGGCGGAGTCGAGCTTTGGCCGATTCTCGCCGCGGTTCCCCTCGTGGGCTGGGCCCGCCTGCGACGGCGTGCCCACACACCCGCCCAGGTGTTGGCCGGCCTGGGTATGGGGGCGCTCCTCGCCGTGCTCCTCCGCCCTCTGTTCTAGACAGCGCAGGAGACGGAGGCAGGACAGACAAGAAATGGCAACGGTCGAGGGACAGGTCACGCGCATAACCTTTCAGAATTCGGAGAACGGCTACACCATTGCCCAGATCACCACGGGGGGAGAGGGCGCAGAGGAGTCCGCCGAAGCTGTGAGCATGGTGGGGACCATGCCGGGAATCTCGGCTGGGGAGCAGGTGCGGCTGGAGGGGGACTGGGAGAGGCATCCAAAATACGGGCGCCAATTCAAGGTGGCGTCCTACAGCACACAATACCCCTCTACTGCAGAAGGCATCCGCAAGTATCTGGCTTCGGGGCTCATCAAGGGCATTGGGCCGGTTACGGCGGCGCGGATCGTCGATCACTTTGGCTCCGAGTCGCTGAGAGTGATCGACGAAGAGCCCAAACGCCTCACCGAGGTGCAGGGCCTGGGCCGCAAGCGGGCGGGGATGATCGCCCGAGCCTGGTCGCAGCAGCGGGAGATGAAGGACGTCATGGTCTTTCTTCAATCACACGGCGTCGGCACGGCCTCTGGTGTGAAGATCTTTGAAAAATACAAGGGAGAAGGCATTGCCGTGGTCCAGGCCAATCCCTTCCGACTGGAGCGAGACATACCGGGTATCGGGTTCCAGACCGCCGACCGTATCGCCGCCAATCTGGGGCTTGCCGCGGATTCCCCCGAGAGGGTCCAGGCCGCGGTGCGCTACCTGCTCAGCAAGGCGGCCGACGACGGCCATGTCTTCCTCCCCGAGCAGGAGATCCTGGCGCGCGGCGTCGATCTCCTCCAGGTGAGGTCCGAGCTTTTCCCGTCGGCACTGGATCAGCTCCACCGGGAGGAGAGCATCGTGACCGAGCAGGCCCGCCACTACCTGCCGTATCTGCACGCCGCCGAGGCGGGGGTGGCGCGTTCACTGAGGCGTCTCAGGAAGGAGGAGGGAGCGTCGCTGGCGGGGGGGAGAGATGCCGACAGCCATGGCATTCGATTGAGCGAGGGTCAGCTCCGAGCCGTGGCGGCGGCGGCGTCAGAGAAGGTCCTCCTTGTCACAGGCGGGCCCGGTACCGGTAAGACCACCGTCACCAGATCAATTCTTAACTTGTTGAAAAACAATAATTTAGAGGTGAAGCTGTGCTCACCTACCGGGCGGGCGGCCAAGCGCCTGGCAGAAGCCACGGGTCGCGAGGCCAGGACGATCCACCGGCTGCTGGAATTCATACCCAGCGAGGGCAGCTTCCGCCGAGGACACAAAATCCCTCTAGACACCGACGCCGTCATCGTGGACGAGGTCTCCATGGTCGACGTGGTCCTGATGAACGCCCTGTTGCGGGCCGTCCCGGCGCACGCCCGGGTGGTCCTCGTAGGAGACGCCGACCAGCTACCCTCTGTGGGGCCAGGCAACGTGATCAGGGACATCATGACCTCCGGAGGCATTCCCGTGGTGCGCCTCACCGAGATCTACCGCCAGGACAGGGAGAGCCAGATAGTTCTCAGCGCCCACCGCATTAACGGAGGAGACTGGCCCCTGGTGGACAACCGGGAGGACGGCGACTTCTTCTTCCTGGAGGAGGATGAGCCTGAGAAGGTCGCCGAACTGGTGGTCGACCTGTGCGCGCGTCGCCTTCCCGCTCACGGTGGCTACGATCCAGTCAGAGACATCCAGGTCCTGACCTCCATGTACCGCGGTGAAACGGGGGCCGACGACCTGAACCGTCGTCTCCAGAGCCGACTCAACAGCGCCAGCCGCCCCCATCGGCAAGGAGAGCGGGAATTCAGACAAGGCGACAAAGTGATGCAGGTACGCAACAACTACGACAAAGGGGTGTTCAACGGGGATCTGGGTCGAATCCTTTACTTCGACACCGATGAAGAGCGCATGACGGTGGAATTCGGCAGTGGCGTGAAGGCCGAATTCGAGGGCACGCGGGAACTGGACGATCTCGCCCTCGCCTACGCCATCAGCATCCACCGATCCCAGGGCTCAGAGTTCCCGGTGGTCGTCCTGCCTCTGACCACCCAGCATTACGTCATGCTGCAGCGCAACCTCCTCTATACCGCCATCACCCGAGCGCGCCGTCTGATGGTAGTCGTGGGCAGTCGGCGGGCGATGGCCCGGGCTATCCGCAATAACGCTGTGGCCGAACGCTTTACGACGTTGTCGGAGCGTCTGAGTGAGTGATCCTGACGCCCAGATCCAATCCCAGGAGACACTCCCGCTTCCCTCGGAGCTGGAGCTGGAGCAGGCGCTGTCGGAGTCCGTCCCAATAGTCCGCCAGCTCCCTTCAAAAGATCTCATACGCACACACACCATCTTGTGTGGATTCTTGATCTCAGTGCAGGATCTCGTTCACGGCCGAGAGTGCGTCCCCTCTGAGCTCGTCAACCACTCACAGCTTTAGCTTCTTGAATAGGCGTTCTGGGATGAGGCGGACGGCTAGCATGATGTAGCGCCAGAACCAGGGCGTGTAGAGCACGTCTCGCCTGCTCTCATAGGCCCTGACGATGTCGGTTGCCACCCTCTCGGGAGAAGCCACGAGAAAGAGGCCGTCCAGGCCCTCCGTCATCGGGGTGTCGACGAAGCCCGGTTTCACGGTGAGGACGTGAACCGCGGTGGTGGAAAGTCGGTTCCGCAGCCCTTGAAGGAAGAGCGACAGCCCGCCCTTGGCGGCGCCGTACACGTAGTTGGACTGGCGACCTCTATCGCCGGCCACGGAGCTGATGCCGATGATGCCGGCGGGCTCGTCGAGCTCTTCCAGGTAGTTGGCCAGGTGGGAGAGGACGATCGCCGCCCCGGTGAAATTCGTCGCCAGCGTCCTTTCCAGCTCGGAGGTGTCGCTCCGAACCCGAAGCTGATTCCCCATATAGCCGAAGAGGAGGGCCACGAGCTGAAAGTCGCCGCAGGTGTCGCGCACCTCCGCGGGCAGACCCTCCAGGGATTCGAAGTCGGCGGCGTCGAACTCCCACAGCGACACGCTCCGTTCCTGACGCAGCTCGATTTCCGAGGCCAGGGGTTGCAGCTGGGCGCAGTTTCTGGCAGCCAGGATGAGATCCCACCCCTTCGACGCCAATCGGCGGGCGAGAGCCTGCGCGATGGCCGATCGCGCCCCGAGAATCAAAGCCCGACCACTCACGTGATCCCCAATCGGTCCGACTGAACGGAGCGGAAGAGGCCGTTGGGATCAAAGCGCTGTTTGATGCGCCGAAACTCGTCCAGCCTCGGGAACATGGCCTCGAAGTCCGCTTGTCCGACAACCGCGTCCTTGGCCAGGTACACCCGCCCCCCGGCCCTGACGACCATTTTGGTGACCTCGTCGAGGGCTTGGACTATACGGCCGTTGCCGAGCGGGAAGTCGAGGGCGAGAGTGAGGCCCGCCGTGGGGAAGGAGAGCAGTCCGCGTTGGGGGCCAAAAGTCTTGAGTACGGCCAGGGTGGACCCGAACCCCCGGCGGGCGAGAAGCCCCAGGACCTCTTCGATTGCTCCTTCACCGCCATTTGCTCCTTCATCTGGGCTGTCGAAGGGAACGACGAACTGGTACTGGAGAAAGCCGCCGCGCCCGTACAGTCGATTCCAGTTGGCGAGGGCGTCGAGGGGGTAGAAGAAGGGGTCGTAATGGACAACGGAATCCGCCTGCCGCCGCCACTGCTTTCGGTAGTAGAGCGCGTTGAAGACGCGACCCGAGAAGCGGTTCACCAGAAAGGCTGGCACGCAATCTGGCACGCTGGCGCGGGGCGGCGAGTGCAGTCGCAGAGGAGCGGTCGGGTCGCCCTCTTCGGCGGGGGCGTGGCGGCCCAGCATCACCAGGCCCCGTCCTCTCCTGGTGGCGCCAGGGAAGGTATCTATCCAGGCTACTGAGTAGGTGTATTCGGATTGTGTAGCCAGCAGCGTGCGGCAGGTGGATTCCAGATCGCTTGTCTTCTCGGTCCGCACCTGCAGGAAAGCCGACTGCACCCTTCTAAGTCCCACGGTTGCGGCGTAGACGAATCCCGTCAGGCCCATGCCGCCCACAGTAGCCTCGAAGAGCTCCGAGTTCTGCTGAGGGGAGCATCTGATTTCGGTTCCTCCGGCCAGCACCATATGTATCTCCCGGACGAAGCTGCCGATGGACCCGTCCACGTGGTGGTTCTTGCCGTGCACGTCGGCGCAGATACAGCCACCCAGGGTGACGAACTTGGTGCCTGGAGTGACCGGAAGGAACCAGCCTCTCGGAAGGGCAAAACGGATGATCTCCTCAAGGGTGATACCCGCTTCAGCGCAGAGGACACCCTCCGAGGAGTCGAAGGACAGGAGTCGGTTCAGGGGCAGGGCGGAGATGAGGCGGCCGGAGAGGCTGGCGTCGCCGTAGCTGAGACTGCTGCCCTGCGCCAGCAGGGGCTCCCGCTCACGGGCAAAGCGCACGAGATCCTCGAGGCTTCGAGCCCCACGCCTGACGGCGGCCACGACCGGAAACCGCCCCCAACCTGTGATATTCTTCCGTTGCATGCTCCCCGAGTGTAGTCTGCCGGCGCTTATCGGGGGGACTGACCCGAACGGTGGTTCATGCGCCGGAGGTGAGGATGACGTCATTCTCACGCGGTGGATGGGGTTTTTGTTCTGCTCGCCCGCGGGGATCGGGCATTGGTCCTTCTCTCGTGTGACGCAGACCCGGACCGGCGTGCATCGTGGGACTGAAGTGTACGAGATCGTATAGAAACTGAATGGTACGCGCTGGTCGCGGCAGGGGCAAGAGAGGGAGTTTGGCTCGCCACCCACTCACGAGTACATTATCTCCTACTGCCAGAGCCGGCAGCAACAGGCCTCGCAATCGCGAAGATCCCGCAGCCATCACAGCGGGTTTTGCGCCAGTCGATCTCTAACGCACCAGTGAGGAGGATTCTCAGCGCGTGGACTGGATGCCCTATTTCCCTCTGATACTCAGTTTGATCACCCTGGCCGTCGGTCCGGTGGTCTACCATCTGGCGAGAGTCGCGGGCCGGCCCCTGGGGGCTCTGGACGGCTTTGTTTTCGTGGCCATCAGCGGTCTCGTCCTCCTCCACATCGTCCCCGACAGCATCGCCATCGCCGGGTGGCTGGCAGCCGCGGCATGTCTGGTCGGGCTGCTGGCCCCATCTCTGGCGGAGCGTTGGCTACACGGCAGGGCCGGCCACGCGCACGCCGTCGCCCTGGTGCTGGGTCTGGTTGCCATTGGACTCCACGCTTTCACAGATGGCCTCGCCCTGGTAACGCGTGCCGGCGGTGATGCCGGCGGTGGTCACCAGCTGCCGATGGCCGTCATTTTGCACAGGCTGCCGATAGGACTGACGATCTGGTTCCTGCTGAGACCGGCGTACGGCTCGAGCGTCGCTATCGGGGCTCTGACTCTTATCGCCGTAGCGACTGGAATCGGCTTCGCGGCCGGCGGCGTCGTCCAACAGGCGGTGGAGAGCCAGGGAAGGGCCGCCTTCCAGGCGTTCGTAGCCGGATCGCTTCTGCATGTGATCGTCCACCGGTCGTATCCTATTTCCGGTAGCTCTGTCCCCGGTCGATTTACCTCCTGGTACCCTGGGCTGGGAGCCCTGGGGGGAATCGCCCTGGTGTGGGGGATGACGGATGAGGGCAGTTGGACAGGCGCCGTCGCCAAAGCTACAGAGGAATTCGTCTCCCTCTCTCTACAGAGCGCCCCTGCCCTCCTGCTGGCCTACGTCGCGGCCGGCCTGGTATACGGACTCATGCCAGCCGCCTCCGTCAAGTGGATGGGAAGGGGGTCCAGCCTGTCCCAGTCCCTGCGCGGTATGGGATTCGGACTCCCCCTTCCCCTATGCTCGTGCGGCGTCGTGCCGGTCTACCGCAGCCTGGTCGTCCAGGGGGCGCCGGCCACGGCGGCGATGGCTTTTCTCGTGGCCACTCCGGAGCTCAGTCTGGACGCTGTGCTCATCTCCGTCCCCCTGTTAGGAGGTGAGTTTACCGTGGCTCGCGTGGTTTGCGCGGCGGCGGTCGCCCTCGGCGTGGGCTGGGGACTGGGTCGACTTGTCGGACCCTCGCCCCTGGCCAACTCGAGCACCGGTCACGGCGACGGCGACGAGAGGCCCGGGCTCGCCGCCCGGGTCCGCGACGGTCTCACCACCGGCCTCGGAGAGGTGGTTGACGCCACAGGGCCGTGGATCATTCTCGGCCTCGCCCTCGCCGCTTTCATGCATCCGCTCCTGGACAGCAATTGGACCGATGTCTTTCCCAATGGGGTTGGGGAGATCGAGTTCTTCGCCATTCTCGGCATGCCGGTTTACGTCTGCGCCTCGGGAGCGACACCCCTGGTTGCTGTGCTGGTGTACAAGGGAATATCGCCTGGAGCGGCTTTGGCTTTCCTGCTGACCGGACCGGCCACGAACATTACGACCTTTGGCGTGCTCTCGAAGCTGCACGGGCGGACCGTGGCTCTGGCCTTCGGTGCCGTTATCGCCGCGATGGCGGTGCTCCTGGGGCACGTCGTGGATGCGGCGGTGCCGACGATGAGCACTTCCGCACTGGAGACATCCGCTCACTGGGACGGATTTGGTCTGTCCGAGATCTGTCTGTCTGCCCTCGCCCTGCTGTTCGCCCTGTCCCTGGTGCGGCGTGGCCCCCGGGAGTTCGTGGGAGAGGTCTTCAACCTGGCGGGAGGCGAGTCCCACGGCGACCACGACCACGATTACGACGATGCGGATGATGAGTGCTGTGGCTGCGCTCAACCGGCCTGATCGAGATCTCCAACTTGGCCGGCGGCGAGTCCCACGCCGACTGCGACCATGGGGACAGGGGTGGCGTGACTGCACTCAGTAAGGTTGATGTGGAGAGCATCCTGAAGGGCGACTGCGCCGATGTGTTCAGTGTTCTCGGCATGCACAAAAGCCCCGACGGCGGGGAAGGGGATTTGGTGGTGCGCGCCTTTCTACCGCGCGCAAAGTCGGTTGCGGTAGTGGAATGGGGTGGGGACGGCTCCGCCCAATACCCGGCAAAATCCCTGCACGAGGGGGGCCTCTTCGAAGCCACCATCGACGACCGCGGGGGAGAGTTTTTCGCCTACGAGCTGAAAGTAGAGGACGTCGAAGGTGGGGTGGAGGTCGGGCGCGATCCATACTCCTTCTGCCCGGTGGTCGGCGGCGACGACCAGTATCTATTCAACGAGGGGACGCATTCCAGCGCCTACGACTTCCTGGGGGCTCACCCAATGGAACTGGGTGGCGCGACCGGCGTCCATTTCGCGGTGTGGGCGCCCAACGCGGCCAGGGTCAGCCTGGTGGGCAATTTCGACGATTGGGACGGCCGGCGGCACGTCATGCGGTCCCTGGGTGAATCGGGAGTGTGGGAGATCTTTATTCCCCATCTGACCCCGGGGGCGGTATATAAATACGAGGTGAAGACACAGCAGGGCGAGGTGACCCTGAAGAGCGATCCATTCGGCTTTCAGTTCGAACTACCTCCCAAGACCGCATCCATAGTATGCGAGTCGGGTCGTTACGAATGGAGTGACGGGGACTGGCTGACGGACCGGGCGAGCCGGAACTGGGTCGAGGAGCCCATGGCTATTTACGAGGTCCATCTGGGCTCCTGGCGGCAGCGCCCTGATGACGAGGGGGGCGGGGGGCAGCGCTCTCTCAGCTATCGCGAGATGGCCTCGGAGCTGGTGGATTACGCCGTCGAACAGGGGTTCACCCACCTCGAGCTCATGCCCATCGCCGAGTACCCGTACGGGGCCTCGTGGGGCTATCAGGTAACGGGTTACTTCGCTCCCACCTCGCGTTTCGGGTCGCCTGACGACTTTGCCTATTTCGTCGACTGCTGTCACAACAAGGGGATCGGCGTAATCGTCGACTGGGTGCCAGCCCACTTCCCCAGAGACGATCACGCTCTCGCCCGCTTCGACGGCACGGCCCTTTTTGAACACGCCGACCCGCGCCAGGGGGCTCATCCCGACTGGGGCACGTTGATCTTCAACTATGGGCGCAGCGAAGTGCGGAGCTTCCTGCTCTCCAACGCCGCGTTCTGGTTCGAGCGCTTCCACGTGGACGGCATCCGTGTGGACGCCGTCGCTTCCATGCTCTACCTCGACTACTCGCGTCAGCCGGGAGAGTGGATACCCAATCCGCAAGGGGGTCGAGAGAACTTGCCGGCCATAGAGCTGCTGAAGCAGATGAACACCCTGGTGTACGGCAGGTTTCCCGGTGCAATGACCGTGGCCGAGGAGTCGACCGTGTGGCCGGCCGTGTCGCGGCCCACGTTCGCGGGCGGATTGGGTTTTGGTTTCAAGTGGAACATGGGCTGGATGAACGACGTGCTCAGGTATATGGCCAGGGAGCCTGTGCACCGCAAGTACCATCATTCCGATCTCACCTTTGGCATGCTCTACGCCTACCAGGAGAACTTCGTACTCCCTCTGTCACACGACGAAGTCGTGTATGGCAAGCGCTCGCTGCTGGACAAAATGCCCGGAGATGCCTGGCAGAAATTCGCCAATCTCCGCCTCCTTCTGGCTTTCATGTACGCCCATCCGGGCAAGAAGCTGCTGTTCATGGGCGGCGAATTCGGTCAGAGGAGCGAGTGGGACCACAACAAATCGCTGGACTGGGATCTCCTGGAACACGACCCCCACCGGGGAGTCCAACTGCTCACGAGAGATCTGAACCGCCTTTATCGAGGCCACGCCGCGCTGCACCGGTCCGACGCTGATCCATCCGGTTTCGAGTGGATCGACTGCCAGGACGTGGAGCACAATGTCATTTCCTTTCTGCGCCGTTCGGCTACCGAGGAGGAATTGGTCTTTGTGTACAATTTTTCTCCCCTGCCTCGAGAGGATTACAAGGTGGGGTTCGCCTCATCGGGGACGTACGCAGAGCTTCTGAATACAGACGCCGCCGTCTACGGGGGCACGGACGTGGGCAATGCCGGCCTGGTGACGACCGTCGAGGACCCCTGGCACGGCCGTCGCCACTCAGCTCAGTTACGGCTTCCGCCTTTGGCGGCCCTCGTCCTGAAACGCCAGGCGTGATGAATCGGATCATCGAGAACGATGAGGGCCGAGCGCGCGGGAGACGTACTTCCTCAGCGATGGTACAGGGCCTATATTGGGAACGCAGGTGCGCTGCCGGTACGGGCTTCGGGGCGAGGCACTAGCGCTATTCTTATGTGCAAGGCGTGAAGCCGCGTTGAGGGAGGAGCCGGCGATGCCGGTGAAGGTCTAACCGGACCACCATCGACGTCCTGCCGTCAAGTTGAACATCGACAACGTCAGGGTGCGAGACTACCAGGTGGCGATGGGACGCGCGGAAGTATCGATCATGGAGAGACGGCTGGAGGAGCACCGGCAGAGGGTGAAACTGGCCATCTCCATACTCAGTTTCCGACCCTTCCGGTAATCGCCGCATCCGGATACGCGCAAGAGCGAGATCGAGGTTTACGACTTCGATGGCTTTGCCGAAAATCCGCTGAGCCCTAGGGGAGTCCAGACTCTCGTGGAGGACACCATAGCCAAAGCAGGGCCGTAAAAGTGCTCCGCACTGTCTTGAGGCGCATTCGTCCTTACCCCCTCGCCCTCGCGGGTGGGCTCATCGTGGTCTCCCTCCTGGCGGTAGCCCTGCTGGCCCCTTTCATCGCTCCCTTCGATCCGCTGGCACAGGACCTCTATCAGGGGCTTGAGGCTCCCTCCTTCGCTCACCCAATGGGGACTGACGAGTTCGGCAGGGACATCTTCAGCCGCATCGTCTACGGTGCGCGAATTACGCTGAGGATCGGTCTCATCTGTATCTCCATCGCCCTTACGGTAGGGGTTTTCATGGGTGTGGCAGCGGGCTACTGGGGAGGTGTCCTCGACACGGTCATTATGCGCCTAGTGGACATCATGCTGGCCTTTCCCAGTATTCTCCTGGCCATCGCCATCGTCGCCGTCATGGGGCCGGGCATAGACAACGTCATGGTAGCAGTCAGCGTTGTTCTAGTGCCTCAGTTCGCCCGTCTGGTGCGGGCCTCCGTTCTCACCGTGCGCGAGATGGCCTACGTGGAGGCCGCCCGCGCACTGGGGACAGGTGACTGGAGGATCATCGCCTCCAGTATCCTACCCAACTGTCTGGCGCCGTTGATAATCCAGACGAGCCTGAGTCTGGCGACAGCCATCCTCGACGCGGCGGGCCTGAGCTTTCTCGGGCTCGGTGCCCAACCGCCAACACCGGAGTGGGGGGCGATGCTGAACAGCGGGCGCGAGCTGCTGGTCAAGGCACCGTGGGTGATGACCTTTCCCGGGCTGGCTATTTTCACCGTGGCCTTGGGTTTCAATCTGTTCGGCGACGGCCTGCGGGACGCTCTGGATCCGAAAAATATCACGCTCAAGGTGTAAGGCTGAATGGCGTTCTACACTAAGATCGGATGCGCGCTGGTGGCGGCACTGGCAGCCGCCACCCTGGGCGGGTGCGCCAGTCTGGGCCAGGCCCAACATCGAGGGGCGGAAGTCGCGCCGGAGAACCAGCGGCGGGCGATGCAGTATTTCATCCGGGCCAAGGTGTTCGAGTCCCAGACCAACTACCTGGGAGCCATCGTCGCGCTCCGCAATGCCGCCGACCTGGACCCCGCTCCCACCATCTACGTTCAGCTGGCAAAGAATTTCGAGCGCATCCATGACCTTCCGATGGCGATCGCCTCCGCGCGCAAGGCACTCGACATGGGATGGGAGCAGACGGAGCTCCGCTACCAGCTAATCCGTTGGCTCGAGTCGACCCGAGACCAGCGCGCGGCCGCGGACGAGCTGGAGAAACTGCTGACGTACGAAGCCGACAAATGGTCCCTGTATTCACATCTGGCGCGGATCCTCCTCGAGACGGGTCAGGAAAAGAGGCTCGCAACCCTGTTTGAGGATCTCCTAGAACGTCGCGACACGCCCACCGAAATCCGCGTCAACGTGGCTTACATCTTCTCTCGAAGGGGTAAGACCGCACAGGCGAAGGCGGTGTTCGAGGAGGTTCTGCGCACCGAGCCGACATCGGAAGATGCGTGGATCGGCCTGGCGGAAATCGAGCTCTCCAAAGGCAACAGAGAGAGGGCGATCGAGCTCTACCGGCAGGCGACCAGAGTACTGCCTGAAGGGTCTCTCGTGCACTACGAACTGGCGCGACTTATGGTCACACCTGATGATCTCACCGAGCTGCTGGCCAAAGAGGACGCGCCATTCCTCTACAAGCTCGGGGTCGCCCTGAGTGAGATGGAAAAGTTCGATCTGGCCGCCGCCGTGTTCGAGCGCATCGTGGGGCTGCGACCGACCACGGTAGACGGCTGGCTGGACCCGGCCCGATACTACGTGCAGACGGGGAACTACGCTCAAGCCGTGGCCACCCTGGAGAAGGCCACAACGGCCATGCCGGACAGCTTGGACCTGTATCTGTTCTGGGGGGCGGCGATGGAAAGAGCTGAGCGCTATGGAGACGCCGTCACAGCCTACGAGAGAGGGATCGCGCTGTTGCCCCACGAAGTCGACCTGTACATCTACCTCGGGGTTTCATTCGAGCAGCGGGAAATGTGGGACGAGGCCATAGACGTGTACCGTCGAGGTCTGGTAGGCGCCGGTCTGGATCCGGAGCTGTACGTCCGCTGGGGTATTGTCCGCGGCCGTCAAGAGAGGTGGCACGACGCCATCAGCCGCTATCGCAAGGCGGTGCAGGTGGACTCCCTCAACGCCGGGGCCTTCCTCTATTGGGGGATCGCACTGGAAAAGCTGGAAAAGTGGGAGGGTGCCATCGAGAAACTCGCCCGCGCATCGCAGCTTGATACACGCAGTCTCTTCTACCTCGGCAGTTGCCTCGAACAGGCGGCGAGAGCGCGCGGCAACGAGGGCTTCTTCGCGCGCGCCGTCGACACCTTCAAGGAGCTCATCCAAAAGAGTCCCAGCGACGCCTATGCGCTCAACTACCTCGGCTATATGTACGCGGAAAAGGGTATTCATCTGAATGAGGCTGTCGGTCTGCTGCAGCGAGCGGTGTCGCTGGACCCGGATAACGGGGCTTTCTTCGACAGCCTGGGTTGGGCCCACTACCAGCTGGGGGAATTGCAGCTGGCCGAGCGTTTTCTGGCCAAGGCGATGGAGCAGATGGCGGACCACGAGGAAGAAGAACAGGCCGTCATCTACGACCACGCCGGGGACATTGCCCACACCCTGGGCAAGGAGGACGAAGCGGCCGATCACTGGCGCCGCGCCCTGAACCTAGTGCCCGATGACGGGGAGGTGCGGCGCAAACTGCAGGACACCATCGGGCATCCCACGCTTCCCTGACCCGCGCTCGCGGACCAAGGCGTCCCTTCGCTTGGCTTCGGATCGAGGGACACTTGCGCTGAATCAATCGATGTTTCCCGTAAACCGTTCTGGGGACCCGGGTCCTTGACGGCTCCCACCTGCGCTGGTCTGTGCTCGAATCAAGGTGCGTTCCTAGAGTAAACGGCAACTCGCGGGAGCGCGCTGGAGCAGAGCGCTGGCAACCAGACGCAGGCCGCCGGACTGCGATCACCGCACCTACCTGTCACGGCTGATAAGAACTCTGTGTTGAGTGCCTTCATCTGTCGGGTCGCCTCGGCGCTGATGAACGGTATGTCAGCCTCGATATCTGTGAACATAGCGGTCGCCTTCGTCCAAGCCGATGGTTACTTTTGGGACCATGAAATCACTGATCTGGGCGGGGATACTCTGCCTCACACTATGGCAGGCCGGCTGCGGACCTCCCAGCGCCGTGCGTCGCGACTGGAGTCGCCAGGGCGGGGTGAGCGCGCTGCTCTCCGCGAGCGATTCGACCCTTCAGCTACTGGAAGACCTCACCGCGGAAGTGCGGATCGAGCTGCGCCACAGCGAGGCAAAGTCATCGGCCTCGGCCGCTATTCTCTACAAGAGGCCAGATCTTTTTAGAATCGACGTCCGGGGGCCTCTTTACACCCACGTCCTCACGGCCCTCATCAGAGCAGACTCCGTAACGGTCCTGGCTCAGGGTAAGAGATGGCAGAGTGAGGATTCGGGTCAGCTTCTCGCCCGCCTGACCGGCATCGACCTGGGTATTTACGACGTGGCGTATGCGCTGATCGGGCTGCTGGAGCCCGGTCGTCTCGACCCGGGCGCAGTGGTCGAATACCCCAGAGCCGACCACGCCATCATCGCCCTCGACGACGGCGCCGGGTTTGGACGACGGGTGTGGTTGGATCTGGATGTAGGCTTCGCGACACGGGAGGAGGCGCACGTTGACGGGATGCTGCTCTGGCGGCGCGACCTGGAGGGGTACCGCCTCGTAGTCACCAACCGCGGGGATCTGTACCTGCCAAAAAAGGTCCGCATCTCTCAGCGGGAGATGACCATTCAGCTCACCTACCGCAGTCACCTCGTCAACAGCGGACTGGCGGAGCGGGCGTTCACTCGGGGAATTCCGGCCAACGCTGGAAGCCGCCCCTGAGGGGCGCCACGGGACTCAGTCGTAGCGGATCCTCGGATCGAGCCAGGCGTAGAGCACATCGGCGAGCAGGTTCATCAGCACGAAGACGGTCGACAGCAGCAACACACCCCCCTGAACAGCGCGAAAATCCCGCGCCAGAACAGCGAGGAAAAGCCAGCGTCCCAACCCCGGCCAGGCGAAAATCGTCTCGGTGATGATGGCGCCGCCGAGGAGGTATCCGAACTGAAGGGCGATGACGGTAAGCGTGGGGACGAAGGAGTTCTTGAGAGCGTGCCGCAGGACGACGAGACGCTCCGACAGTCCCTTGGCCCAGGCGGTGCGCACGTAGTCTTCACCCAGTACCTCCAGCAGGCTCGAGCGCGTCATGCGGGCGATGACGGCCAGGGGGATGGTGCCCAGGGTGACGGCGGGAAGGACCAGGTGCCAGGCCGCATCGCCAAAAGCGTGCCCGTTGCCTCTGAGGGCGGCGTCCAGGAGGTAAAAGTGGGTTATCGGCTCCAGGTAGGTCTGGGCGTCGACGCGTCCCGAGACCGGGAAGAGGGGGAACTGGACCGAGAGCAGAAGCATCAGCATGAGCCCGAGCCAGAACACGGGTACCGAGATCCCGGCAGTGGCCAGAACCATGCCGAGGAAATCAGCCATCCGGCCTCGACGGACTGCTGCCAGCACGCCCAAGAATACCCCTCCGACAATCGCCAGGCCCATGCTCACCACGGTGAGCTCACAGGTGGCGGGAAATCGGTGTAGAATTTCGGTGACTATCTTTTCGTGCGTGCGAATCGACCTGCCTAGATCCAACCTGAGCAAATCCCAGAAGAACCGGCCGAACTGGACGTAGAAAGGCTGGTCGAGCCCCATCTGCTGCCGCAGGGCGGCTACCGATTCGGCGTTGGCGCGCTCGCCCAACATGATCTGGGCCGGATCTCCCGGTACCAGATAGATCATCAGGAAGACGAGCAGCGAGATGCCGACCAGCGTTGGTACCAGCAGCGCCAGACGTCTCAGGATGAAAGCGGACATGGTGGTGGGAGGAGTGCTGCTCAGGGAATTGAGACCGAGTGGAACCACTTGCTCCCGGTAGGATGCAGGCGGAACCCGCGGACTTTCTTGTGGAAGGCCATCGTCTGCGTGGCGTGAACAAGAGGCACCCAGGGAACGTCCCGGTGAATGACCTCCTGGGCGGAACGGTAAAGGTCGATCCTGGCCGCCTGATCGACGGTGCGACGCGCGTCCACGAGAAGCTCGTGGAGCTCATCGCTTCTGTAGAAGGCGACGTTCTGGGCGGGAATCTCAGTGGCGTCCTTGTCGAGGAGGACGTAGAGGAAGTTGTCCGGGTCCCCGTTGTCACCGGTCCAACCCAGAAGGCACATGGGGTGCTCGCCCTTTTGAACTTTGTCCAGGTAAGTCCCCCACTCCCACTGGACGATGTCGGCGTGGATCCCCACTCCGGCCAGATTCGCCTGGATGGCCTGGGCGATCTTTCCGGGTTGCGGCATATAGGGCCGCGGGTCCGGCATGGCCCACAGCTCGGTGTCGAAACCGTCGCCGTAGCCCGCCTCAACCAGGAGCTCACGGGCTCTGGCTGGATCGAACGGGTAGGGCTCAATGTCGTCGTTGTAGCTCCACATGAAAGGGGGCAGCGGGTTCTTGGCCGGAACGGCCATCCCGGTGTAGAGATTGTCGACCAGAGACTGCTTGTCGATGGCGTGATTTACGGCGAGGCGGACCAGGCGGTTGTCAAAGGGGGGCCTGTCCATGTTCATGGCCAGGTAACCGACGTTCATCCCCGGCTGGGTGAGGAGCTGAAGCTCGGGATTCGCCTTTATCTCGTCGATGAATTCGGGGCTGATATTGTCGAGTGCGTCGATGGATCCGGTGAGCAACTCCAGGAAGCGAACGGAGGCGTCACTGATCGGCTTGAATATCAGTTGTTTCAGCTGGGGCGGAGGACCCCAGTAGTCGTCGTTGCGACTCAGGACGATACGCTCGTCCTTTCGCCATTCCACGAAGCGAAAGGGTCCGGTGCCCACCGGGTTCTTGAAAAAATCTGAGCCGTACTTGCGAACGGCGGCGGGACTGATGGCGGCACAGAAGTTCATTCCCAGAGTGGCCAGAAAGGTGGCGTTGGGCCGGCGCAGCCGGATCGCGAAGGTGGAGTCGTCCCTCGCCTCCATATCGGCGACGGTCTCGTCCATTCCCATGTCTCTCCAGTAGGTGTACGCGCCACTCTGTACCTGATGGTTGGGATGGTCCTCGAAATACTGCCGGCCCAGGGAGAACAGCATGGCCTCGGCGTCGAATGGGGTGCCGTCGTGGAAGCGAACTCCAGTGCGCAGGTGAAAGACCCAAACCAGCTGATCTACGCTCACATCCCAGCTCTTGGCCAGGAGAGGTCTGACAACGGTGGATTCCTCTTCGTAGGTGACCAGGGTTTCGTAGATGTTGTCGCAAACCTTGAAGGACTCCCCGTCGGTCTCCAGTGACGGGTCCAGGCCAATGGAGTCCGAACCGCGGCCGTAAACGAGGATGTCGTCGGCTTGGTCCCCCGAGCATCCCATTACCATGGCTGCAGCCGTGGCGACGCCGAGGGCCGTTTTCCATCTGAGAGGGGGGAGGGGGGATCTCATTTTCCTCCAGCGGTGAGAGCGTCGGCGAGGGCGCGCGCTCGCCTCGATGACGAGCTCGCGCGACTCCTCGTGCATAAGTCTGAACCACGCCCCATGACCGGTGGCGGCGGTGTCGACCTTGTGGATCAGATCGAGCTAGCGCTTCACTCCNTGGCGGTAGNAGATCTCAGCGGNAGGTGGGAGCGTGGTACCCGGCGGGNACAGGTACAGGCGNCGTCCGTCCCCGGCGAAAATCCAGGCGTGATGGCCGATGGNGATGTCGTGTAGAAAGAAGCGGCCGCNGGTCCAGTCGGTGCTGCAGGTGACAGGGACACCCGCTNACCCCGCAGGATAAACTNGTCCATGATACTTAAAGGGTAGGGCCCCACGTGTGGAACGCGATAGCGCATCGGGTCGAAACGGGCGCCTGGTCGTAGACGAAGGCGGTATCTTGAGATTCAATGCACGATGCTGGCCTCGGTGAGCACCTGGAGGAATGCGGGTTCGAGAGGTCCCGCAAGGGCGCTGGCTAGGTCCTTCCGAGTTGTCAAGCAGCGCATCATCGCTCAGACCGCCGAATTGCACCTGGCTGTGAGCGGGTGCTTGGAACCAAAGGAACAGCGCCAACACTCCCGTCGGCGAGAGAGGCGGTATGGAAGGGCGTGGTGGCGGCCATCTCATCATTTGGTCTCCCCACTGGCAGCTGCCGGATCCGGTCGGCTCACAACCTATTCGGCGAAGAAGGCGTCGAAGGCGACGCCAGACGGAACGAAGTCGACTTCCCTGACAAAGGCGCAGGCTTCGGCGGCGCCGTGCTCCCGGTCCATGCCGTTGTCCTCCCACTCCACGGAGAGAGGACCCTGGTAGTCGATTCGGTTCAGGGCGCGAATGATCTCCTCGAAGTCTATGTTGCCCCTGCCAAGCGAGCGGAAGTCCCAGTAGCGTCGGCGGTCGCCGAAGTCCAGATGGCCGCCGAAGACGCCGGCCTCGGTGGGCGTGAGCGACCAGCCCACATCCTTCATGTGGACGTGAAATATGCGTTTGCTGAAACGGTAGATGAACTTGACGTAGTCGACCCCCTGATATCCCAGGTGGCTGGGGTCGTAGTTGAAGCCGAAGGCGGGGTGGCCGTCGAGGGCCTCGATCGCGCGCTCGGCGGAGACCAGATCGAAGGCGATCTCCGTAGGGTGCACCTCGAGGGCGAAGCGAACGCCGAGCTTGTGGAATTCGTCAAGGATGGGGGTGAAGCGCCGGCCGAAATCAGCGTAACCTTCGGCAATGGCATTTGGGGAGACAGGTGGGAAGGAGTAGAGCAGGTGCCAGATGGAGCTGCCCGTAAAGCCGTTGACGACATCCACTCCCAGGCGGTGAGCCGCCTGCGCAGCGGCCACGAGCTCGTCCGCGGCGCGTTGGCGCACACCCTCCGGGTCTCCGTCCCCCCACACATAGTCCGGCAGGATGGCCTGGTGGCGATCGTCGATGTTGTCGCATACGGCCTGCCCCACGAGATGGCTGGAAATGGAGAACAGCTGGAGGTTGTGCTTCTCCAGTATCTCGCGCCTGCCCTGGCAATAGGCGTCGTCGGCCTTGGCCACTTCGAAGTGGTCGCCCCAGCAGGCCAGCTCGACACCGTCATACCCGAAGGAGCTGGCCTTTTCGCACATGGTGTCGATGTCGAGGTCGGCCCACTGGCCGGTAAAGAGGGTTACAGGTCGGGACATTTGGACGTTTCTCCTTGCTCGCCACTCTCGGCGGCAGCCGCGGCTGGCAGTCGACATGAATATCCAACTGCGGCCGGCAGGGTGTCAAATGGTGGACTACAGCTGAGGCGGCTGGGTCAGCGGCGAGGGGATTTCATCCGCCTTAGGTCGATGTCGAAAATGCGCAGGAAGCGGTCTCCGAACTCGCCGATGACTTCCAGAATCCCGTCGCCGTCGACATCCAGCAACCCCATGCGCTGTCCGAAGGACTGGGACGATTGCCACTCCAGGTCGCGGTAGCGGGCGTCGTAGATGTAGCCGTCATTGAGAATGATCTCGTCCGCCCCGTCTCCGTCGACGTCCCCCACGAGGATGTAAGTGGCCTGTAAGCTCTCTTCGTCGGAGCGCCACTCCTCGAACCGATCCTGTCCGTCGAAAATGATGAGTTTGCCGTCGGCTACGAAGATCAACTCCTCCTGGGCGTCGTCGTCGACGTTGTAGACGTACATAGAGGAGATGTGTTCGTAGTCGTTGGGCGGATTGCTCCAGATGGTGTTGTAGTCCTCGATGTCGAGGAAATAGAAACGGCCGTCCTCGGTGTAGACGACGAGCTCTTCCAGCGCGTCATTGTTGATGTCGGTGACGAAAATACCGCTGACGGGCCCCTCGAAATACTCGCTGATCCATATCTCCTGGTACGAGCCCTCGCGCTTTTCGTAGACGTGTAGAAAGCCGTGGATGTCACCCACGATCAGTCGCTCCTTGCCCGTCACCTTGGACTGGACGAGGTGCAGATTGTCGAATTCGTCGAGCGCTCCATCGGCGCCTGGCAGGGGGAAAGCCGCCGGAGCCGGCTCAGCGACCGCCCCACCGAGCGCGAGAGCCGCAAACAACAGCTGAGTCGCGAAGCGGTGCGCGTTGGGACAGACTCTCGAAATACCGGCGCGGTCGGACCAGATGGGCGAGGCTATTGTCATGGTCTGGTCACTCCCTTTCGATGGCGTTTCGCGCGGCCTCGTACACCGTCAGGATGGGTACTGTCTTCAGGCGCGCCAGCCGGGCGCAGTCGTCGTACTCGGGTGCGTGACGGGCGACGCCGTCAAAGCTGGCGGTCTTGACCCGCACCGGCCCGTAGGCGGTCGTTACCGTAACCGAGCTGCGCTCCAGTTTCCGCCGCTCCACATAGTGATAGCGCAATCCCGTGGTCGTCGTTTCGGACAGCACGATGTCGGCGACGCGGTCCAGTTGCACGGCATCGGCGAGGACGCTGAGCAGGCTGCCGGGTCGCCCCTTCTTCATGTGAACCGGCGTTACGTACACGTCCCTGGCGCCGCCTGCGAGGAGTCTGTCAAAGAGATAGCCGTACACCTCCGGATTCATGTCGTCTATGTTGGCCTCCACCAGAACCGCTTGGTCGCGGGCGAGGACCCCCTCGGTTTCGCCGATGCGGATGCGGAGCAGATTCGGGATCTCGCGACCCGGTCTGCGCCCGGCTCCATAGCCCACGCTGCGGAGGCGAAATTCCGGCGGCGGCTCGAAGGAGGCGGCCAGTCCGGTGATGATGGCTGCTCCGGTGGGAGTAATTAACTCAGAGGTCGCATCGGTCTGGATGAGGGGGACGCCCGAACACAGCTCCATCACCGCGGGAACCGGGACGGGATAGCGCCCGTGGGCGCACTGCACGAATCCGCTGCCGCACCGCAGCGGCGAGGAGAACACCTGCTCCACCCCCAACAGCCGCAAACCGACCACGGCGCCGACGATGTCGACGAGAGCATCGGCTGTGCCTACCTCGTGCAGGTGCACCTCTTCCGTCGCCACCCCGTGGACGCGGGCCTCAGCCGTGGCTAGCCGCCGGAAGATCTCGATCGACTTCTCCCGCACCTCTTCGTCCAGCCGGCTCTGCCTCAGGACCTCCAGCACCTCTTCCACGTGCCGGTGGACGTGGTGGTCGACGCTCCCGGCAGCCGCATTGGTGTCGCCGGCGATCTGGTGGTGCTCGTCGGCCGCCGCCAGGGGACCCCCCTCGATCTCGACCTCCGCCCTGGTGGCGGCGATACCGTGACGTTCAGTGGGGTTGAAGTGGACCCTGACATCGCCCAGGTTGAGCTTGTCGATCTCGAGGTGCAACAGTTCGGCATCGAGGCCGGCATCCACCATCGCACCCAGAACCATGTCTCCACTGATGCCGGAGAAGCAATCGAAGTAGGCGATGATCATGAATGTGGAGACGTAGGGATCTTTCTTGGGGACCCACCTGGGTGCCGGCTCGTGTGAACCAGCGCCAGGTAGTTACGACTGCTGCTTGAACTCAGCTCGGCGCTTCTTCCAGTCGAGTTCTTCGGCAAAGTCGTACACATCGGTAAAATCATCGATGTTGTCGTCCTCTGTCTTGCTCATCAGATTCGCGTTGACGAGCTGGAAAACGATTTCGCCGAAATCTCGCGTCTCGTTTATACCCCAGCGTTTGAATACCTCGTGCGTGAGCGGCCCGAACTGAGACAGGGCGTAGTTGCTGATGCCGCGGAGAAGCTCCCCTCCCGAGACATGTCGCTGCTCTCTGGGAAGGTCGATCTTGCCCATCTTCTCCACGGTGTGCTGGAGAGCGGCGTAGATAAACAGATAAGCTGGTTTCGCGTATCTGTTGCGTTGCTCGGCCAGCTCGTCTATCTCGCGCAGGAATTCCTCTTCCATGGATCGTCGCTCTCGTGCTTGGTCAACATGCCGGAAGCATTAGGCTTCCCAATGCCGGAGGCAATAGTCTAGTGTACGGTAACTACACCTGAAGGCAAGAGTCAAAGCAAACGGCACGGTTCTACCTTGCGGGCGGGTCGCCGACGGCCACCATCGAACCCCGGCGGCCGGCGCTATCGAGAATTGAGCGGAGCTCGTCGCGCTTCCGCGCGAAGTCTCTCAGATGGGGCTTCTTGAGGGACCGCCCCTGGCTGCCCCTGTTGGCGCTGGCGGGATTGATGTGTCGGCCGTTTTTCAGCAGTTCGTAATGCAGGTGTGGGCCAGTGGCTCGCCCGGTCGATCCCACCCGGCCTATGACGTGCTTCTTTTCGATCCGTTGGCCCGTCCGTACCGAGATTCGGCTCAAGTGGGCGTATCTCGTACTGTATCCGTTGGCGTGTTCGATCTCCACCATCTTGCCGTAACCGCCGTTTCGCCCGGCGGCCGAGACGCGTCCCCTGGCTGTTGCCCACACCTCGGTGCCGCGGTTGGCGGCGTAGTCCGTCCCCAGGTGGGGGACGTTTCTCTTGAGGATGGGGTGGAATCGCCTCCTGGAGAAGTTGGAGCTGATGCGGCGAAAGGCGAGTGGATTGAGCAGAAACATGCGTTCGAGGGAGACGCCTCTTTCGTCGAAATAGCCCGCCGACGCTCCCGGTGTCTCGTAATGGATGGCCAGGCCCGACACGACCTGACCGGAGTACCGGGCCAGCAGGATACGGTCGTAGCGCAGGAAGGCACCGTTCATGTACAGGGCTTGACAGACGACGCCGAGTCGGTCGCCGGTCCTGGGATCCTTGTGGAAATCTATGGCCGATCGGAAAATCCCATCCGCCAGTAAGTCGGTGAGCACTTCGCCATCGTCGGCGACGCCGAGGGCGTTGGAAAGGTTGTCCTCGATGGTGACTTCCAGGGCTAGCTGGCGGTACTCCAGGGGGAGGAAGGTCTCGCGCGCCAGAAGCTGATCGCCGTCTCGAAAAACGATCACGAGACGTTCAGGCTCCGCGATCGGGGTGTACTCGAATCGAGCGACCCTGCCGTCGTCAGTCAACTGCAGAGAATAGGTGTCCCCCGGCCGAGCGGCTCTCTCAGCGTCAAAGACGGGTTTCAGGGCCTCACCAAGAGCGAGGATCTGAGCATCAGACACTCCCAGCCCTTTCAGGGACAGGTAGATGGAGTCGTCTGGGCCTATCGTGTCGGTCAGCGTGAGCAGCGGCGGCAAGCGAGGCACAGTCACCGCACCCGTACCCGCTACTACCTCCCGCTGCACCACGGGAACGACCGTCAAGACGGGTTCGGCAGGAGAAAGCGTCTCGATTCGCTCCTGCCCGGCTGTCGCCGCTGCCGACCGTCCACTCAGAACGCCGAATCGGAGACCCGAGAGAACCAGGAGTCCAGTCAGGATGCCCAAGAGCCAGAGAGTAGAGGGAGAATCGCGCATGGGCCGTGGATTCGGGTTACGGGCTCAACTTATTTGAGATGGGCTGGCGGCACCCACGCGTCGCACTGCTCGCAGCAGGGCCTGCGCGTTGGGCCTCAGGCGCCCACCCGGTTGCGTTTAGACTATTCAGCAAGGACGCATGGTGTGCGTGCAACCTGTTTATTATTATAACACCTATGCAAAAAATGAGTCAAGCGCCAGAGACGGCGGCGGAGGTGGCTGCGAGTGCGGGGGAAGAGCCGGTGACGCGGCCCACGGCAACAGGGGAGTCGGATGAAAGCGGTGTGGGCTCGGATCAGATATGTGTCGATCTCCCGGATCTAAAGGGGATGCTGCCCCAGGAGCTGCAGGAGCTGGCGATCGAGCTGGGGGAGCGGGCTTACCGCGGGCGGCAGCTGTACTCGTGGATCCACGAGAGGGGAGTCGACGAGCTCTCGGCGATGACGGACCTACCGGCCAGCTTCAGGCGTCAACTGGCGTCGAGCTCCCGTGTCTCCAGGCTCGTTCAGACGGAGAGGAGGGAGTCGGCGGAGGGAACAGCCGTTAAATTTGTCTTCCACATACCTGGAGCCGGGCATGTGGAAGCCGTCCTCATCTCGGATGGAGATCGCCGCACGGCCTGTCTCTCCTCACAGGTGGGATGTCCGCTGGAGTGTCAGTTCTGCGCCACCGGGAGAATGGGCTTCCTGCGGAATCTCACCGCAGCCCAGATCGTAGACCAGTTCCTGGCGTTGTGCCGCTACGCTTCGGCGCGTGGGGAGCGCGTCACCAACGTCGTCATGATGGGCATGGGAGAGCCCCTCCTCAACTACGACAACCTGGTTCAGGCCCTGCGAATCATGCGGGTGGAGACAGGGCCATCCATTGGAGGGCGGCGGATGACGGTGTCCACCGCCGGATATGTGCCCGGTATTCGCAGACTGGCCGCCGACGATCTCAACGTGGGTCTGGCAATCTCCCTCAACGCGACCACCGACGAGCTGCGAAGCCAGCTCATGCCCATCAACCGCAAATACCCGATCGCGGAGTTGCTGGCCGCGGCCGAGGAGTTCTTCAGCCGACGCGGACGGAGAGTGACATACGAGTACGTACTGATGGCCGGAGTGACGGACACCGACGAGGACGCGCGGCGCCTGGCAGACCTGACGCGCGACGGAGTGTGCAAGATCAACCTCATCCCGTACAACGAGCTTGCTCCGGTTGCGGAGGGCGGATCGCCGGGTAGTCGTTTCCGTCGGCCCTCGGACGAGCGCATCAATCAGTTCAGGGAGATCGTGGCTCTTCGCTCCCCACACACGGTGACGCTGAGGCTGAGCCGGGGGCGGGATATCGACGCCGCCTGCGGCCAGCTCTATCGGGAGGTCCACCGGAAGCGGAAGGATGTCACTACAGATTAATCTCGGTGCCGCGGCACATCCTCCGTTGCGCTGCGCTCGCTGCTAGCGGTCCGGAGGGCTCTCTCCGTTGCCATCCGTGGCGGCACTCTCGCCCGCATCCTGACCCCCATCCTCCCCTGCACCTTCCTGCTTTCCCTGTCTGGATCGAGCCACGAAGGCTTTGACCTTGGAGACGGCCTCGGGAACGAGTTCCACCAACTGACCCCAGCTGACCTCCTTCTCTTGCAGCGTGAGGATCTGGGCCTTGCCATTTGCGTCCACGACCACGAAGGCTATGGGCGTCACGGTGGCGCCACCCCCGGTACCGCTATGCGCCTTCCCGGTCTCGCCACCACCGGCACCGAAGCCGAAAGAGATTTTAGACACCGGGATGAGGGTTAGATCGCCCGTCTTGACCGGCTCTCCGACGACGGTCCGGGTCTGCACGATGCTGTGGAGCTCACCCATGACGCGCTCTATCAGCGATTCTACCGATGATGCCATTGCCGCAGCCCCTTTCCG
>PBRM01000002.1:2500-10967 GCA_002725915.1 Gemmatimonadota bacterium | reverse complement strand
CGTCCGTTCTCGTCGGACTGGCTCCAGTCTAGGCGAACGGCGTGGAGTTGTTCCAGTTGGCCGTTTCTGCCGGTGAAAGACTTGGTTAGGATGTCGTAATCCCGAACGCCACCCTCTTCGTGGGCTGGCGACGAACGCAATATCATCGGCCACTGAGGCCAGGGGTTGTTGGAGCGGCGCTTCTCCGGCGGCTCCGACAGCAGTTCAAACTGATGAACGACTTCGGCTCCCTGCCGAAGCGCGGTACCCAAGCAGTCGGCTCCGGTGTCTCCGCCGCCCAGAATCACCACCCTCTTACCCTCGGCGCTGATTCGTTCAGAAGGGTCGATGGCCTGTCCGGCAAGCAGCCGGTTCTGCTGGGTAAGGTATTCCATCGCAAAGTGGACACCGCCCAGCTCCCGGCCCAGCGCTGGCAGGTCCCTAGCTTCGGTGGAACCACAGGTTAGGCAGACTGCGTCATATTCGTCCAGCAACCGCTGTACAGGGAAGTCTTGTCCCACGTTGACACCGGTTCGGAACTCAACGCCTTCCTCTGACAACAGATCAACGCGCCTGACCACTAACTCTTTATCCAGCTTGAAGTCGGGGATCCCCAGAATCAGCAGGCCGCCGATATATTCGTTCCGCTCAAAGACGGTGACCCAGTGGCCGGCCCGGTTCAATTGCTGGGCAGCAGCCAAACCCGCCGGTCCCGAACCCACCACCGCAACCTTTTTACCGGTGCGGTTCTGGGGCGGCTCCGGCTTGATCCAGCCCTCAGCGAATCCACGATCGGCAATCTCTTTCTCGATGTACTCGATGGTTACCGGATCCTTGTTGATATTCAGAACGCAGGCGGCTTCACATGGCGCAGGACATATCCGTCCAGTGAACTCAGGAAAGTTGTTGGTGGACTGTAGTACCCGCAGCGAGGCTTCCCAGTTACCAAGGTAAACCTGGTGGTTGAAGTCCGGAATCACGTTGCCTAGGGGACAACCCATATGGCAGAAGGGAACCGAGCAGTCCATGCAGCGGCTGCCCTGATCTTTTGCCTCAGTCTCCGGCCAGTCCTGGTACAACTCGCGGTAGTCGCCCATCCGCTCGTCGACAGGACGGCGCTGGGGAGGGACGCGAGGTGTTTGCAGGAACCCTGAGGGGTCACCCATGGGGCACGAATTCCATCTTTGGGTCTACTCCTTGGGCCCTACGTTCCTCTAACACCCTCCGATAGTCTCTGGGCATAATCTTCTTGAACCGGGAAAGAGCATCTTCCCAGTTGTCCAATATGCGCTTGGCCGGCGCGCTGCCGGTGTAGTTCAAGTGGTCTTCTACCATCGACCGGAGGGTTTCGATATCCTCGGGGTCTTCCACCGGTTCCAAGTCCGCCAATCCGGGATTGAATCGTATCTCGAAGTCCCCTTCATCGTCGTAGACGAAAGCGACGCCGCCGCTCATTCCGGCGCCGAAGTTGCGGCCGGTGCTGCCCAAGACGGCCACCGATCCACCGGTCATGTATTCACAACCGTGGTCTCCGATTCCTTCAATAACAGCTCGTACGCCGCTATTGCGCACGCAGAAGCGCTCGCCAGCGCGGCCACGGACATACACTTCTCCGCCGGTGGCTCCGTACATCGCCACGTTGCCGACGATTATGTTGTCTTCTGGCACGAAGCTAGCGTCGGAGGGCGGACACACCACGATTCTGCCACCGCTGATGCCCTTGCCGACGTAGTCGTTGGCGTCGCCTTCCAGGTCGATGTCTATTCCCTTAGCCAGGAACGCACCGAAGCTCTGCCCAGCCGAGCCGGTGAACTTAATCTTGATGCTACCAGCCGGGAGTCCTTCCTCGCCGTAAGCCTTGGCAACTTTGCCGCTGAGCATCGCGCCTACAGTCCGATCCGAGTTACGTATCGGCAGGTCTATGGTCACCGGTTGCTGACGTTCCAACGCTGGCTGGGCCAATGCGATGAGTTGGTGGTCCAAGGCTGTCTCAAGGCCGTGGTCCTGACCTTCGCAGCAATAAACCGCCACTTCGTCGGACTTGGGGTCCCGATACAGAAGCCGGGACAGGTCCAGTCCTTTGTCTTTCCAATGACCGATGGCTTCCTGGGAGTCCAGAAGGTCCGACCGGCCTACCATCTCGTTAACAGTACGGAAGCCCAACTCCGCCATGATTTCCCGCATCTCTTCGGCGATGAAGTTGAAGTAGTTAACCACGTACTCCGGCTTCCCGGCGAACATCTTCCGAAGGTCGGGGTCCTGGGTGGCGATGCCCACCGAGCAAGTGCCCAAATGGCATTTGCGCAGCATGATGCATCCGTTCACAACTAATGCGGCGGTAGCGTAGCCAAACTCCTCAGCTCCCAACAGTGCGGCGATAACCGTGTCCCGCCCTGTCTTTAGCTGGCCATCGGTCTGTACGACGATACGGCTACGCAGGTCATTGGCCACCAGCACCTGCTGGGTTTCGGCCAGGCCCAACTCCCAAGGCAAACCTGCGTATTTGATGGAGGACTCGGGAGAGTTACCGGTTCCACCGTCGTGACCGCTGATTAGCACTACGTCGGCATGGCCTTTAGCCACACCAGCGGCGATAGTACCCACCCCCACCTCGGAAACCAGTTTGACGTGGATCCGGGAGTCGGGGTTGATAGTTTTCAGGTCGTGAATCAACTGAGCCAAGTCTTCGATGGAATAGATGTCGTGGTGGGGTGGCGGCGAAATTAGTTCCACGCCAGGAGTAGTCTTGCGCACCCAACCGATGTAATCGTCAATCTTGTTGCCCGAGAGTTGGCCGCCCTCACCGGGCTTGGAACCCTGGGCCATCTTTATCTGCAAATCCGTGGCGTTGATCAGGTAGTTCGGCGTCACGCCGAACCGGCCCGATGCCACCTGCTTAATCGCGCTACTACTGGTGTCACCGTGTTCATCGGTGGTATACCGGCGGTAATCCTCGCCGCCCTCACCGGTGTTGCTGCGAGCGCCGATGCGGTTCATCGCTACGCCCAAAGTCTCATGGGCTTCCTTGCTGATGGAACCCAAGGACACGGCTCCGGTGGCGAACCGTTTCACAATCTCGGAAGCCGGCTCCACCTCTTCCAAAGGAACTGGTGTCCTGTCTTTCTTGAAATCCAGCAATCCCCGAAGGGTAGCCGTTCTCTTCGACTGATCGTTGACCAGCCGGGCGAATCCGTTGTAGATCTCCCGGTTATTGGACCGGGTAGCATCCTGCAATCTGGCGATAACTTCCGGGTTCCATTGGTGGAACTCGCCGTCCCTGCGCCACTGATAGTAGCCGCCGGGAGGAAGTTCCCGAGTCGCAGCAACCTGCTCGCCGGCGAAGGCCAACCGATGCCGCTGCAACGCCTCGGACTCCAGGGTATCCAGGCCGATGCCGCCTATTCTGGAGGGGGTCCAAGTGAAGTATTGATCGACGAGGTCTTGGCTCAAACCGACGGCCTCAAATATCTGAGCGCCGCGGTAGCTCTGAACCGTTGATATACCCATCTTGGACATGACCTTGAGAACGCCTTTCTCGTTGGCCTTGATGAAGTTAACTTCGGCATAGTCCGGCGTGGTGCCGTTGAGTTCTCCGGTTTCGGCCATCCGTCGCACTGACTCCAGTGCCAAGTAAGGATAGATAGCCCCTGCCCCGTAGCCGATCAGAAGAGCAAAGTGATGCACTTCCCGGGCGTCTCCCGACTCCACGACTAGTCCAGCTTTGGTGCGGCTACCTTGGCGAATCAGGTCGTGGTGTACCGCGCCGGTGACCAATAGGCTTGGAATGGGCGCCCACCGGGAGTCCACGCCCCGGTCGGAAAGAATAACGATACTGTAGCCGTCGGCGATGGCTTTGGAAGCCTGATCGCACAGACCGTCCAGAGCCGTTTTCATCGCGCCGCGTCCGCCATGGGTGTCGAACAACGTCGACAAGGTGATCGACCGAAGGTCACCAACGTCGAGATGACTTATCTTCGCAAACTCCTCACTGCCGATGATCGGCGAATGGAGNTTCAANTGATGGCANTGNTCCGGNGTCTCTTCNAAGAGATTTTGNTCTCTNCCNATNAAGGCTTCCAGAGAGGTGACCAANTCTTCCCGTATAGCGTCNAAGGGAGGATTGGTGACCTGGGCGAATAGCTGNTTGAAATAGTTNAACAGCAACTGGTTCTGGTCGGACAGNACCGCAAGCGGAGCGTCATTTCCCATGGATCCAACGGCCTCAGCCCCGGAGATGGCCATGGCTGAGGTCATCATCCGCAATTCTTCCAGCGTAAACCCGAAAGCCTGCTGCTGCTGCAGAACATCAGCGAGAGCAACCCGCACAGAGCCAGCGGGGGACGGCAAATCGTCCAGGGCAACCTTGTTGTCTTTCAGCCATTGTCCGTAGGGCTGGCGGCTGGCAAGATCGTGCTTGAGTTCTTCGTCGCCGATGATCCGGCCTTCTTCGAAGCTAACCAAGAACATCCGGCCGGGCTCAAGCCTGCCCTTCTGTTTCACGTTGGCAGCCGGGACATCCAAAACGCCGGTTTCCGAAGACATCACCAGCTTATCGTCATTGGTAACGGTATAGCGGAAGGGCCGTAGTCCGTTCCGGTCCAAGAGGGCGCAGATGCTATGACCGTCGCTGGAGACAATCATCGCCGGACCGTCCCAGGGTTCCATCAGGCATGAATGGTATTCGTAGAAGTCCTTCTTTTCCTGGGACATGGTTTCATGCTGGTTCCAGGCTTCCGGAATCAACATCAGCATGGCATGGCTCAGGTCCCGCCCGGTCATCAGCAACAACTCAAGGGCGTTATCGATACAGGCGGTATCGCTGGCGCCAGCGGTCATCATCGGCGGAATCTTGCCCATGTCGGCACCGAACAGAGGCGACTCGAACTGGACTTCCCTGGTGTGCATCCAGTTGATGTTGCCTCTTAGGGTGTTGATCTCACCGTTATGAGCCAGGTACCGGTAGGGGTGCGCCAGCTTCCAGTGACCCAAGGTGTTGGTGCTGAAACGGGAGTGAACCAAGGCGAAAGCGCTTTCCACACGATCGTCGGCTAGGTCTAGGTAAAATCCCTCGATCTGAGGGGCCATCAACAGCCCTTTATAGACGATGGTGTGGCAGGACATGCTGCAGATATAGAAATAGTCCGCTTCCTCGTCGGACAGGCCGCAGTCCTCTAAGGCGTGTTCAATGACTTTGCGAACCACATACAGTTTGCGCTCGATCTGGACCGGGCGCTCCATAGCAGGGCCACGACCGATGAAGACCTGACGCATCTTGGGACAGACTGCCCGGGCGTCTTTGCCCAGCTTGGTGGGGTCGGTGGGGACGTCTCGCCAGCCCAGAAGGACCAGTCCTTCGTCAACGATAACCTTCTCTATCAGAGCTTCGCATTTAGCTTGGGCTTCCTCTTGAGGAGGTAGAAAAACCATGCCAACGCCATATTCGTCCAGCGGGGGCAAGGTGATACCTAATGAGGCACATTCGATCCGGAAGAAGGAGTCGGGCATCTGAATCAGGACTCCGGAACCGTCGCCGGTCTCCGGGTCCCGGCCACTAGCGCCGCGATGCCCTAGGTTGATTAATACCTGGATGCCTTCAGAGACAATCTGATGAGACTTGACGCCCTTTATGTTGGCGACAACACCTACCCCGCAGCTATCGTGTTCCTGCTCGGGGGAATATAATCCAAACTTGGCTAAATCTTTCAGCGTACTCATAACGCAACTGCAGACATCTAGATTTTGGGCTGACCTGACGGATTTCAGAGGCTACCACACCGCATCCAATCGCTACCACACAGCATCCGATTTTGATGAGACTGCTAGTTAACTGAGACTACTCCAGGTTACGAACACTGAGGCGGCAACGGCGATATGCCAGCCAAATCAGGTGTCCGAAAGTTTGTTAAATGTATCACAATCGACCGGGTAAGGGAAGCATTATACACTCGGAACCCTTCGCTGAGTACCCCTTAAGCCAGGCTTTTGGGGCTTGAGATGTAAAATCTTTGTTACAGATTGCACAATGTTGACCACAAGATGACGGCAGCATATACTCAAGTTAGGTATTTCGCTGCACATCATAGGAGTTGATAGACTGGATTCGACGGAAATCGCGCAATTAGTGGTAGAGCTCGCCTCAGACAAGCTTGCTGAGGACATCCGGATGCTAGATCTTCGACCCGTAACCTACTTCGCCGACTACTTCGTCATCATGTCCGCAGGCTCTTCCCGGCAGATAGAAGCGCTGGAAGAGGACATCATCGAAGCCCTTAAGGAATCCGAAATACGCCCCTTCCACCGCGAGGGTACCGCCGCCTCCGGTTGGGTGCTACTGGACTTCAGCGATGTGGTTGTCCACATCATGGGTTCTGAAGAACGGGAGTTTTACGAATTGGAGAGGCTGTGGTTTCAAGCCCCTCAGATCGTTAGGGTTCTATGATCCAAGAGTCATTGCTGCGAGCGTAATCCAGTATCTCCCCGGGCTGGAAAAACAGGGCGATCTCTCTCTGAGCTGACTCGGGGCTGTCCGACCCGTGCACCAGATTCCTCCCTATGTTCACCGCTAGATCCCCTCGTATCGTTCCCAAGGGCGAATCCTTGGGATTGGTCGTTCCCATGGTGTTGCGCACAATCTCCACCGCACCGTCCGCTTCCCATACCATGGCTACCAAAGGCCCCGACGTGATGAAGCCCACCAGCCCACCGAAGAAGGGACGATCCACGTGCTCTCCGTAATGTTCTTCCGCCTTGGCCCGATCCATCTGCATAAACTTCATGGCCGCCAGCTTCAATCCCCGTCGCTCCAGCCGAGAAACCACCTCTCCGATCAGTCCCCGCTGGACTCCATCGGGTTTAACCAACACCAATGTCCGTTCCATACTCACCTTCCGCTAAATTTTTTGATATGCCACAGAGGCACAGAGAACACAGAGATTTATTAATACAGCCCACTTTTATTTCTCCGTGCCCTCCGTGTCTCTGTGGCTAACAGTACTACGCATTCTGAACTTTTCGGTCCCTTATCTTGGGTCCACCGATGCTGGGCATCCTTAGATAATAAGGTTGTAGGTCCGCCAAGTCATCGGCATGGCCGGATTCCAGTCGTTGCCGGGCGATGGCCGCCAAGGACCACAACCTGGCCGCGGGAGACGGTTGGACCACGACGGCTTGATTCCCTAGCTGTTCCTTTATCTGCTGGGTGCGCCCTTGGACTCCCTCGCCGCAGATCAATGACGGCTCGGTTATCGTCTCCAGGATTTCATCAAGAGGAGCGATGGTGTCTTCCTTATTACGCTCCCCGCCGGGCGCGAAGTGTGCCGAAGCTAACTCGTTCCTGCCAGCTTCAAGCAGGACCCAAACCGGCAGACCTGAATCCAAGAAGGGGAAAGCTTCCAAGTCCAACGTGCCGACGCCGACAATCTTGGTTCTGCCGGTCATGGCCAACCCCTTGGCCACACTCATCCCCACCCTCAGGGCACTGAACCCACCCGGCCCCAAGGCCACCGCCACTCCTTCCAGACTTGCTACGTCGATGTCATGCGCCTTGAGTGATTCAGCGACCTGGGGCATGAGTTCCATGGTGTGGTTCATATTGGAATACCACACCCGGCAGGAGACTACCCGTTCTTCATCCGCCAAGGCCACCCCGGCGTATCGAGTGGATGTATCTATCGCCAACAGCACCTATGAATTAACCTCATTAGATGTTTGGGGGGATGGGAAAGCGGTGGACAACTGCTCTAACACCGTCCGGTACCGGTCCGGCCAATCTATGAACGATATAGAACGTTGGTCGCCGGAGTCGACATGGTCCAGTTCCGTCCACAATGATTCCGGCGGGAATATCTCGGCGGCGCGCTCGGCCCACTCCACGATACATATGCCTCCGCCAAAGAGCTGTTCATCCAGTCCCAAGTCCCAAGCCTCCTCGGCACCGCTGATACGGTAAAGGTCCATGTGATGAAGGGTCAGCCGTCCCTGGTAGCGAGTGGCTAGAACAAAGGTGGGACTGCGCACATACCCGGACACGCCCAGTCCACTGGCGATGCCTTGAGTCAAGCAAGTCTTACCCGCCCCCAAAGGACCAGTCAACAAGAATATGTCGCCAGGTTGAGATTGCTCGCCGATAACCCGCCCCACCTCTTGGGTCTGGCCGGGTCCGTTCGTCAAGATGGCTGTAGAGAAAGACATCGGCTACCGGAAGTGGTCCCAACCGGCGCCGGACCCCGGTCTTTCAGAGCCATCGCTTTCGACCACCGACACCTTGCCCGCCTCTCCTTCTAGTATCTCACCCACCACGGCAGCGCCTTCCGGCAGTTGGGGTATGACCCTGGCCATAACTTCCGGCGGAGCAGTGAATAACAATAGATAATCCTCACCGCCGCCCAGAGCCAGGTCCAAGTATTCGTCGGGAAACGCTTGTTTCAGAAGAGGATGCACCGGCACCTGTTCGGCGAAGATTCGGGCGGAAAGCCCGCTGGAACGGCAA
>PBRM01000055.1 GCA_002725915.1 Gemmatimonadota bacterium | reverse complement strand
ATCGTCATCTGGACTCGCGGCAACTGAACAAAAAAGGAGGTTAGGTCCCTCTTGGGAAATGCCAATACCTCGTCGTGAGTTTTTGCGCGGATGTCGGCAGACCGGGGCATGATATCGACGAGTGACATCTCCCCGAAGAACGATCCCGTTTCCGTCAGCGTGGCCAAAACTACCGGAGTCCGTGGGTCGGATTCCCGACGGGCACTCGACATTCGCACCACCTCCAGGACGCCGCTGACCAGAATGTAAAGGCAGTCGCTCGGCGACCCTTCCCGAACAATCAGGTCGCCCGTCTGGAAAGCCTGCCTGTCGGCGAAGGCGAACAGGGCCGCCAACTCTTGCTCCATAAGCCCCAGGAGGAGCGGCGAGTCGGCAACGTCGCCCCCGGCACGCGTCGGAGAAGACATAGCTCAACACCTCGGAAATCAAATGTATCTTATTGTCTTTCCATAATATACACCTGTTCACCAATCAGTCAACCTGCCTCGTGAATGCTAAGACTCGACTTTCGCCGGCGCGCGATCTTCTTGATGCGCCGCCTGCGACGCCATCGACTCGGTTTCAGCCGCTGCCTCCTGCCCAGCGGTATCTGCACCACCCCCTCGACCTCCAGTTCTGCGAGGACGGCATTCAACCGGTTGGGGTAGTTGGTGATGATCCCCTGGACCCCCATCTGCACCATGTCGCGCATGATGACCTCCTCGTCCACTGTCCAGGACCACACCCCGATGGCTCGTTTCCGCATCTCCTCGAAGAACGGGGGCGTCAGGGTGGCGTGCCATATGGCGATGGCGTTGGCACCAACCTCCAGCACCTCGCTCACCATGCGTCTGGCTCTGACCCTGGAGGGCGAGGTGGGGAGCTTACCCACCAGCAGTGCGGTGGGAATGGCCGGATTGAGGGCCTTGACGCGCCGCACCGTTTCCGCACTGAAGGATTGCAGCAGCACGTAACTCGTCGCGTTCAGGTCGTCGATAATCTGAAGGGTCCTCTCGCCGATATAGGCCCCCTTGATCTCCACCAGCACGAGGGCGCGGTGACGGGCAAGGTCCAGCACCTCCTCCAGAAGCGGTACCCGCTGATCTTTGAAAGAGGGCCCCACCCAGGAGCCGGCGTCGGCCTGGCGGATCTGCTCCAAAGTGAGCTCACTCACCGGACCGGTCGTGTTCGTGGTGCGATCCATCATGGCGTCGTGTATGACCACGACGCCGCCATCCTTGCTGCCGCGCACGTCGATCTCGAGCACGTCCACGCCCATCTGGATGGCACTCTCGAAAGCCGCCAGAGTGTTCTCGGGGGCGAGGCCGGCGCCCGAAGCCCCCCTGTGAGCGATGCGGACCGGATGGATCACGAGGAACTCAGGCGCCGAACTTGCTGAGGCGCCGCGCATGGGCCAGGGCGAGCGCCATGACGGCAGTGGAGGGGATCTGGCCGAGATCGCCGGTGGCGCACTGCTTCTCTGAAAAGCCTCCTTGGAAGCTGGCCGGGCTGGCCCAGGGGCTGGAGATAAGCAGTGGCACCGGATGCCAGCTGTGACTCTTCATGATCGAGGGCGTGGAGTGATCGCCCGTGACCACCAGGACCTCAGGGGCCAGACCCAGAATCTGGCCTACGAAGGCGTCCACCTCTTCCAGGAGGCGAGTCTTGCCCTCGAAGTCGCCGTCCTCACCAGCGCTGTCTGTCTTCTTCACGTGGACGTAGAAGAAGTCGAACTTGTCCCAGTTCGCCTGCAGGGCGTCGAATTCCGCAGCCAATTCCCAGCTTGTTTCCACAATCTCCATGCCCACCGCCCGCGCCACACCTCGATACATGGGATAGCCGGCAATGGCCAGCGCCTTGAGGCCATACACATCCCCCATCCGCGGCAGCGAGGGATAGCCGCCAAACCCCCGGATAAGGACCATGTTGGCCGGAGAGCGGGCTCTTAGGAGCTGGCTTGCCTGATGCAGAAACGAATTGGCGATTTCAACGGTGGCCTGCGCCGGTGTCGTCCTGGCCTCCAGCGGACGAGGTCGAACACCGGTTACCTGGGGATCGGAATCCGTTACCGCAGCGCTCAGATCTTTGCCGCGAAAGACCACAGCTGCCCGGTAGTCCATTTCTGGGGCAATGGAGACGGTTACGTCGGGTATTGAAATAGCCTCGAGAACTCGACAGAGATCGCGACACTTGGCCGTCGGGATGCGGCCCGCCCTTCTGTCCGTCACCCGTCCCTTGTCGTCCACGGTGCAGAAATTCAGTCTCGCCGCCACGTCACCGGGGGAGAATGCCATGCCCAGCCCTAGTGCGGAGAGGGCACCGCGCCCGATCTCGTTCTCCCAGGGATCGTATCCGAACAAGGCTAGGTGCGCCGGGCCGCTGCCGGGAGTGAAACCGGGACCAAGGGGGTTGATGGACCCGCAGCTTCCCGTGGCTGCCAGTCGATCCAGGTTGACCAGCGACGCCGTTTCTAGCTCCGACTTGCCGGTCTCGGGACGGGGAAGTCCGCCGAGGCCGTCGACCACNAGNAGGACGATTTTGGCCTCGCTGTCCCCANTCNAGAGCTTGTGGGTGTATTCGGAGCTAATCACGATACAATCTCGATTCCATTGCAAAAAGTCCTTCTAAACGATCTCGTCCACTGTATGTTGTGCCACTTGCGAGGCTGGGGGTAAAGCCTATAGGACCGGGACTTCGCGCGCCCTTTCTTGCGAGATCGTCAGTTGCGACGCCTCCCGTCAGGGTTCAGAATTGGAATTCCTGCTACGCCCCGCCGGAGTGAGCAGTGTTGACAGGTTCGGCGTCGGCATGTGCCATGGCCGACGCAGCTTGCGCCACTTCCGCGCCGGAGGCGTCGTTGGGGTCGGCGACCTGATAAAGGTCGCGGATCACCATCTGTACGGCCTTTCCCCCGGTGTAGTCGTCCGCCTCGAGCTCGAAGGCGACGGCTATTCGGTCTCCCTGGCGCAGCCCCTTGGCCAGCGTCCCCCGGCGCCACCACATAGCCGATGTCGGCCGACCGGCTGCTTCCAGGACCAGCTTGAGGTGCTCGCCCTGCTTTCCCACGCGGTTGCAGGCCAGCACCTCCATGTCGAGGGCGGCGAACACCGGAGCCGCGTTCCCCTGGCCGAAGGGCTCCATGCTTGAAAGCGACTCCCGCGTTCCCCAGCCGATGTCCTCAGGCTTCAGCGCCAGGTCTACCGCTAGCCTGGGCGACAGGTCCGCCTGTCCGAGTTCCCCCTTGGCGTGATCGATGAGATCGACGCGGAAAGCCTCGAAGCGCTCTGCCTCCAGCGAGAATCCGGCGGCGTTGTGGTGCCCCCCGTAGGTCGTCAGGTGGTTGGCACAGGTGCTGATGCCGCCGATCATGTCGTAGGGGGGTATGCTGCGGGCGGAGCCTACATAGGTGCCGTCTCGTCTCGCGTCCGTGCAGGCGATGGCCGGCCGGTAATGGCGCTCCGCCAGGGCGCTGGCGATAAGGCCGATGACTCCCAAATTCCAATCTTCTCCCAACACCACCAGGATGCAGTCCTCCTCCACGTCCCGCTCACTCACCAGAGCATTGGCCTCTTCGGCTCCCTTGCGCTGCAACTGCTGTCGGCGTTTGTTGAGGTCGTCCAGCTCCTCGGCCAGCGCCTGCGCCCTCTCTTCGCCGCTCGTCCTCAGCAGTTCGAGGGCCAGGTCCGGAGAAGCGAGACGACCGGCCGAATTCAGTCGGGGACCCAAACGGAAACCGATTGCAGTGGTGTCAATCGGTCCGTCGTCACAGCGGGCCATTTGCTTGAGGCTTCGCAGTCCCGCCCTCTTCGTCCTCGTCATCGCCTTCAGGCCGTGGCGGACGAGCACGCGGTTCTCGTCCAGTACGGAGGCCACGTCGGCCACGGTCCCAAGGGCCACCAGATCCAGGAGACTGTTGAGATATCCTCTGCGTTCGCCGCCGTCCATGAAGGCTTCGCTCAGAGCCTGAACCACCTTGAAGGACACGCCCACCCCCGCCAGTCCCTTGAAGGGATAGTTGCAGTCTCGGCGGTTGGGGTTGACGATGCTGTGAGCCGGCGGCAGGTCGCGTGTCTGTGTGTGGTGATCGATCACGATGACGTCGATCCCCTCCGCTTTTGCCAGCTCGAGAGCCTCGAAGGCGGAGATCCCGTTGTCCACCGTCACGATCAGGTCGGCGCCCTTCTCCAGCGCCCGTCGCAGACCGGCTGGCTTGATCCCGTAGCCGTCGCTATGCCGGTCGGGGAGGATGTAGTCGCATCGAGCCCCACACGCCTCCAGGAAATCCAGCATCACTGCTGTGCTGGAGATCCCGTCAACGTCGTAATCGCCGAAGACGACGATCTTCTCTCCCCGCCGGATCGCCTCTTCCAGGCGCGTCGCCGCCCGGGTCAGATCGGTGAGTAACTCCGGCCGGTGAAGCGCCTCCGGCCCTGCCGCCAGCTGTTGCGGAGTCAGGTGCCGAACGGCGAGGAGGGCGTCGTAAACCGATTGGTACGGGCCCTCGTGCGCAAACTGCCATACCGGGTACAGGCGCATGGAAGGCGATTCTCGATTCCGGGGAGCGCTGGAAATCTGTGTGGACAAGGTGCCAGTAGGGGATTGCGTCAATATACTTCGCCACCTTCCCCCGTCAAGCGCGCTCCCTCTCGTCTCCTCTCGTCTCCCCTCATCACCTCTCGTCTCCCCTCGTCTCCCCTCGTCTCAACCTTGCCCGCCGTGCTGAGTTGCTTACATTGATACACCCCACCGCATCCCCTTGTGTGCCCTGCTTTTGTCTGTTCTATATGTCGATGAAGTTCAAGGACTTGCCGCGCACCACCGCGCTGTGCATGCTGAACGAGCTGGAATCGCCGCACGCCTCGGTCGAAGGACTTTTTGATCAGTTGTCGGACGCACGTCTCGATGCCCGAGATCGTCGGTTCGTTCGGCAGCTGGTTACAGGCACTCTCAAATTGCGCGACCGCCTGGATTGGATAGTGGACCAATTCGCCCGCAGGCCGGTCGCGTCGCTGTCGCCGACCGCCGGCAACGTCTTGCGGCTCGGCGTCTACCAGCTCTTGTGGCTCGACAGGGTGCCCACCCGAGCTGCCATCCATACATCAGTTGAACTGGCCAAACGCTGCGGTCGCCGCGGCTTCGCCGGATTTGTCAACGCCGTGCTCAGGCGAATCGAGCGGGGCCCCATACACTATCCCGACCGGGTGGCGGATCCAGCGGTCTATCTTTCCGTCTTCTACTCCCACCCCGTCTGGCTGGTCAGACGATGGCTGCAGCGCTGGGGCGAGGCGGCGACCGAGGCGCTGCTGAACGACAACAACCAGCCCCCGCGGCTGTTCGTCCGTCTCAACAGGCTGCGAGCCGACCTGGCTCAGTTCCGCGCGGCTCTTCCTGCGCCCGCGCCGGAACCGCAGCCGGTCGGCCCTCTGCCCGACTGCTTTGAGGTGACGGAGGTCGAGGGTTTATTCGAGTCAGAAGCCTATGCCCGAGGGTTGTTCTTCGTGCAGGATGTGAATGCCGGACTCGCGGCTGCGCTCCTCGGTCCCCAAGCAGGAGAGAGGGTGCTGGACACCTGCAGTGCGCCGGGCGGCAAGACCGCGCAGATGGCTCTCGCCATGGGCGACCGCGGACTCATCGCCGCTGCCGACCGCTCGCTGGCGCGGCTCCGACGGCTGCGGAGAAACGCCCGCAGACTGGGGCTGAGCTGTCTGAAGGTGACCGTTGAGGACGGCTGCGAGCCGGCCGTGGGTGCCGGCAGCCGAATCGATCCGGCAGCTGAGATCCGCTCCGGTCCCAGGCAGTTTTTCGATCGCGTTCTCGTCGACGCCCCTTGCAGCAGTACGGGGATCCTGGGACGACGCGCGGATGCTCGCTGGCGTCGTCCACCCGATTCCCTCGTCGGGTACGCGGATCGGCAGGGATCGCTGCTCAGACAGGCGTACGGGCGCCTCAAGCCCGGGGGTGTTCTCGTCTACAGCACGTGCTCCATCGAGGTGGAAGAGAACGAGGCGGTAGTAGAGGCTTTTCTCGACGCCACCCCCTCCGCTCACCTGGAGCCAGCGCGGGATTTCCTGGATCCAGAAGCGCCCTGGTGTGGCCGCTACGTGCAGACCCTTCCCGGCCGCGACGACGGCGACGGCAGTTTTGCCGCCCGCCTGCGACGAGGGCTGTCGTGAGGCGCCTACTCCGCAACCTCGCCCTTTTCGCAGCCGTGGTGGTCGGTACCCTCGCGCTTTTCCTCCTCCTGCTCGACTACGTCATCATGCCCTACATCGTCGACGTCAAGCGGGTAACCGTGCCCGACGTGCGCGAGAAGACGCTGTCTCAGGCCGCCGAGCGGCTGCAGAGGAGGGGGCTCCGACTGGCCATAGGCGACAGCGTCCACCACGAGACCCTTGGGAAGGGATACGTCGTGGACCAGACCCCGGCACCCCGGCGACAGATAAAGAAGGGCCGACGAGTCTTCGTCCACGTGAGCCTGGGGCGCCGGCTCTATGCAGTGCCCGACGTGTCTGGAGGCAGCCGGCGCGACGCCCAGCTCAAGATAGCGGGCAGCCAGCTGGCCCTGGGTCGGATCGAGCACTTGTCGTCGGGATCCATACCCGAGGGCGCCGTCATCAGTCAGCGCCCGGCAGCGGGAACACGTGTCCGTCGCCAAAGTCGCGTAAATCTGGTAATCAGCAGCGGCTCACCCTTTGCTCCCAAGAGAGTCCCCGATCTGGTGGGCATATCCATCGAGGCGGTGGAGGACAGCCTGCGCAATTACGAGATGCAACTAGGGCAGATCCGCGACCGGATTGACAACTCAGTGCCGGAGGGTCAGGTATTGTTCCAGGACCCCGGGCCGGAGAGCCGACAGCTGCCGAACACGGCCATCAATGTGGTCGTGAGCGTTCGCTCCACCACCACCCCGACACCTCCGGACAGCGCCCCCCGACGCCCCTGATCGCCGGCGCGCGCACCCCCAGGAGAACCAAAGGACCTATGACCAATCCTGTCTTGATCGCCCCCTCCCTGCTGTCTGCTGATTTCTCGCGCCTCGACGAGGACATCCGACGCGTGGAGGAGGCCGGCGCCGACCTCCTTCACCTGGACATCATGGACGGCCACTTCGTTCCCAACCTCAGCTATGGCATCCCCGTGGTCGAGGCCGTCCGCCGGGTGACGGATCTCAAGCTCGACACCCATCTGATGATCGACAACCCATTGGAATTCCTCGAACCCTTCAGAGACGCCGGGGCCGACTCCCTCACCCTTCACCTGGAGGCCTGCCCGCAGCCGGCGCCTCTCATCGAGGAAATCCACCGCCTCGGGATGGAGTGCGGCCTCGCCGTCAACCCCGACACTCCGGTGGCGGGCCTCCTCCCCTTTGTCGCCGACCTGGATCTCGTCCTCATCATGTCCGTCCAGCCCGGGTTCGGCGGTCAAGAGTTCAGACCAGAGGTCCTTCCGAAGCTGGTCGCCCTCAGCACCTGGATGGCCGAACACGACCATCACACCGCCCTGGAAATAGACGGCGGCGTCACCGCCGACAATGCTTCCCACTGCCGCGGCGCCGGCGCCCGCCTCCTGGTGGCCGGCTCCTCTGTGTTTGGCGCCCCCGATGCCGCCGCCGCGATCGCGGCCCTTCGAGGGGACGAGTGACCCGCCTGACCACCATCCGAAATTGCCAGCTCCGCCGCCGCACTATATATTTGTAGGTTTCTATATACGTTCAATACACCCAGGACAGGCAAGGGATCCCTCTCAGACCTGCGGCGCGGGGGATCGCCGCCTCGTTGGGCCGGCATACCATGTTCGACCGCCTTACCGAGAGACTGGACGACGTCTTCCGGAAACTCCGTGGACAGGGGAGAATCACGGAGCGGAACATCGACGAATCCCTGCGCGAGATTCGCCGTGCCCTGCTGGAAGCCGACGTAAACTTCCAGGTGGCCAGGAGCTTTCTCCATGCCGTTCGCGACAAGGCCACCGGTCGGGAAGTGCTCCGCAGCCTTACACCCGGACAGCAGATGGTGAAGATAGTCCACGACGAGCTCGTCTCCCTGCTGGGGCGACAGATGGAGCCCGTCAAGCTGGCCGATCACCCACCCACCGTCATTCTCCTGGTGGGGCTGCAGGGGTGCGGCAAGACCACTTTCGCGGGCAAGCTCGCCCTCGACTTCAAGAAGCGTGGGCGACCTCCGTTTCTGGTGGCGGCCGACGTCTACCGGCCCGCTGCCGACGAGCAGCTGAGGACCCTGGGTGGATCGATTGAGGTGCCGGTCTTCGGTCTGGCCGAAACCGGTGAAGATGCGGATCCCGTAGAGATCTGCCGACGGGGCGTGGAGGCGGCTCGCAAGTCCAACCGCAGCGTGGTCATTCTGGACACGGCCGGCCGCTTGAGCATAGACGACGAGATGATGGACGAGCTGGTCGAGATAAGGGCCCTCATGCATCCCCACGAGATTCTCTTCGTGGCCGACAGCATGCTGGGGCAGGATGCCGTGGAGACCGCCAGCCGCTTCTACGAGCGCCTGGCGTTTACCGGTTCCGTGCTCACCAAGATGGATGGCGATGCCCGCGGCGGCGCCGCCCTCTCCATCCGCGAGGTCACCGGGCAACCGGTCAAGTTCATCTGCACCGGCGAGGGACTCGAGGCCCTGGAGACCTTTCACCCCGACCGCATCGCCTCGCGGATCCTGGGGATGGGCGATGTCGTCTCCTTGGTGGAGAAGGCCGAGCAGGTTTTTGACGGGGAGAAGGCGGAGAAGATGGAGGCGAAGCTCCGCCAGGAGGCTTTCAGCTTCGACGACTTTCGCGAGCAACTCCAGGCGATCAAGAAGATGGGTCCACTGGATCAGCTCATGGGAATGATCCCGGGGGCCGGAAAAACCCTTAAAGGGGTTCAGCTGGACGACAACGCCTTCGTTCAGGTAGAGGCTATCATCAATTCCATGACCGCGAAAGAGCGGGTGCAGCCCCAGATCCTAAACGGTAGCCGACGCCAGCGCATCGCCCGGGGCAGCGGCACCACCGTTCAGGACGTAAACCGCCTGGTCAAGCAGTTTCAGTCGATGCAGAAGATGGTGAAGCAGATGAGTCGCATGAAGCCGGGCAGGATGAAGATGTCCATGCCGTTCGCCTGACTTCGCGACCCGATAAGGTTTTCACACCCGAATCGAGGAGACGGTTTCTTTGGTAAAGCTTCGTTTGAAGAGAATAGGCCGGAAAAAGCTCCCCTTCTATCGCATCGTGGCCATGGATGTGAACGCGCCGCGAGATGGTCAAGCCCTGGGGCAGTTGGGGACCTACGATCCGCTCAAGTCCCGCATCAGCCTCGACGAGGAGGCCATGGTGCGCTGGCTGAAGCGCGGGGCTCAGATGACCGACACCGTTCGCGATCTGCTCAGAAGTCAGGGCGTCCTAGCGCGCATGCAGGGCCTTGCGGGCAGGGTTCGCGAAGACGCTTTGCTCAGGCAGAAGCCCAAGAGCCACAAGAAACTGGCCGATGCCGCTCTCGTGCCTGTAGACGACGGGGCCGACAGTGCCACGGCGGACGCCCCCCAGGCCGAGGCCGCACCGACACCGGAGGGCGAAGCCGCTCCGGACGCGGAGCCAGGCGACGCCGCCGACCAGGGCTGAGCCTGGAGGAAAGTTCCGCCGCCAGGCCGGCGTAGGGGAGGAGATGGGGCGATCGAGTGGGGAGGGGGGAGATGAGACCTCCCCGGAGCGAGTCGCAGCGGGCGCGGAGCGAGTCACTGTAGGCTACGTTGTCCGCGCCAAGGGGGTGAAGGGGGAAGTGAAGGTCAAACCCCTCACCCATTCCGTGGAGCGTTTCGACGAGTTGTCGGTGGTCGTCGTCGAGCGGCAGGGCGAACCTGATCGCGTGTTCCGGATCGAGCGCTGGCGACCGGACCAGCCCGGGATCCTGGTAAAATTTGCCGGCATCGACACTCCGGAGGCCGCCAAAGAGTGCCTGGTCAAAGGGTACCTGACCATTTGCCGGGATGAAGTCGCCCCTCTCCCCTCATCCGACGCTTTCTACGTCTTCGACCTCGTGGGCTGCCGCGTTGAAGACGAGTCGGGACGGGACCTGGGGGCGGTCGTCGACGTCCTGGAGATGCCGTCCACGGACGTGTTTATCATACGCCGGAATGGAGAGGAGGTCATGGTGCCCATGGTGAGTAGCTTCATCTCCGATCTGTCGGTTGCCGACCGCCGCTTGATCTTGAGGGGCGTAGAGGAGTTGTTCCAGTAGATCATCCGGACCGTCAGCCCGCTTTGATCGAGGTCGATTGCGTGTCGCGGGATACCGGTGTTGCGGAGCATGAAGATAGACGTAGTCACCATCTTCCCCGAGTTTTTCACCACGCCCCTGGCTACGAGCATGGTGGCTCGGGCGGTGGACAAGAAACTGGTGGAGATCGCGCTGCACGACCTCAGGGACTTTGCCACCGACCGCCATCGGTCTGTAGACGACGCCCCCTTCGGGGGAGGGGGCGGCATGGTCCTGAAGCCGGAGCCCGTGACCGCTGCTCTGGAGACGGAGGATCTGCGACGAGGATATTGCGTCTACCTGACAGCTGACGGGGTCCCCCTCGATCAGGACCTGGCTACCGGGCTCTCTCTGGTGAGCCATCTGGTGCTGCTGTGTGGCCACTACAAGGGGCTCGATGAGCGCGTCAGGAATCTTGCCGTAGACCAGGAGATCTCCATCGGCGATTTCGTTCTCACCGGAGGGGAGCCGGCGGCCCTGGTGCTCATCGACGCGGTGGTCCGCCTCATTCCGGGAGTACTGGGCGATTTCAGCTCGGCCATGTCGGATTCCTTTCACGACGACCTTCTGGACTGCCCCTGGTACACCCGTCCCGTCGAGTTTCGCGGTCACACCGTCCCCGGGGAACTGGTGAATGGTGACCACGAGCAGGTGCAGGCCTGGCGGCGGCGCCAGGCCTTGCGCCGCACCTTCGAGCGCAGACCCGACCTGCTCGAGGGGATCGACCTGGACGACGACGAGCACCGGCTTCTCGAGGAGTGGCGCCGGGAAGGCGGACAAAGCGGGGGCGTGTCATCCCCCCCGGTATAGAAGAGACCGTTTGATTGCGAGACAGCAAGAATCACAACGGACGACCTTCCGTGTACGAGGATATAGCGATAATCACATCCGCGAAAGAGAGGCCTTATGGACATGAGCATTCTGCGGGAGATCACTGCCGGTGAGTTGAAGACGGATATCCCCGAATTTCGCCCAGGCGATACCGTTAGGATTTCCGTGGTCGTCATCGAAGGAGACAGGAAACGCACGCAGATCTTTCAGGGAGACGTCCTCCAGCGCAAGGGCAGCGGCATCCACGAGACGTTTACGGTGCGCAAGGTCACCCAGGGCATCGCCGTCGAGCGCATATTCCCGCTGCACTCACCCCGCATCGCCAAGATCGAGAATCTGCGCCGCGGAAAAGTGCGGAGAGCCCGGCTGTTCTATCTGCGAGGGCGCAAAGGCAAGGCTGCCAGAATCAAGGAAAAGAACTGAGCGGTGAATCAAGACGTCTCCGGGGGACACCCCTTCAAGAGGAAGAACTGGTTCGTCTTCGCAGCGGGAATTGCCGTCATCGGGCTGGGCTACTTCCTTCTCAGCATCCCCCCCGCCGATGGGTTCTGGTCTCTCACCATGGCCCCAGTACTGCTTGTTGTCGGCTACTGCGTCATCATTCCCGCGTCCATACTCCTGAAGGACGGGAGCGGGGCCGATGGGGGAGCTGACACGACCGAACTCGGTTGACCTCCTATGCGCATTCTATAGCACGAAGCCGATCCGCCCTCGCGGCTATGTCCGCATCTCCAGCCCCAACTCGACCCACTCGACAACAACCAGGCTGACTGAGCCACTGGAGTCTTATGAGTCAGGTTTCTCCCGCGCTCGAGCGAGAATTGCCCGTCGACGACCACCCGGCGGGCCTGTACAGCAGTTCCCGAGTGGCCGAGACCGTGCCCTGCCTCTCCAGCATCGGCGAGAAGGAGATCGACTTCTTCCTTGAACACGGCTACCTCGCGGTCGAACGCGGCTTCTCCCTTGAGGCAGTTCAGGCGGCTGCCGCCGCGGTGGACGACCTCATCGACGGCAAGCGCGCCGACTTTCGCGGCGTGCAGTTCGAGGCGGGCCTGGGAGACAAAGCGGACCTCACCAGGGAGCAGCGTCGGATCGGGGTGCGCAAACTCATGAGTTTCACCGACTACGACGACCGTCTCAAAGTCTTGGCCGAAAACGCAGACCTGCTCAACGCTTTGGATCAACTACTGGGGGCCGCCCCCGACCTCTTCCAGGATATGGCACTGCTCAAGCCTCCTCGGGGCAGAGAGAAGCCGTGGCATCAGGACTGCGCCTTCTTCAACATCCCTCACGACACTCCCGTGGTGGGCGTGTGGATCGCCCTGGATAAAGCCACGGCCAGCAACGGTGCGATGCATGTGATTACCGGGTCTCACCGGAATGGGCCGGAAGAGCATTTCAAGCGCCGCGACTGGCAGCTCTGCGACACCGAGATCGATGTGGCAAACGACGTGGTCGTACCCCTCGAACCGGGAGGAGTTCTGTTCTGGCACGGGCTGACCCACCATGGCAGCCCGCCCAATGGCACCGAGTTCCGGCGCCGCGCCCTGCAGTTCCACTACAGACCGCACGGTGTGAGCGAGACCTCTGTAAAGCAGCGTATGGACATATTCGGCGGTGACGTCAGAGGCGCTGAGTGCTAATGTGAACGCCACCGACCACTGACGGGTCAGACCATGACTTCCGGGACCCTACGATGAAATCGTTCGCCGATCTCGGCAAGTGCTCCTCGGCCACGGGGGAGGCCTACTCCATGGCCAACTCGGTGACCACCTCTACATCTCCTCGTACCCACCTTCGCTGCGCCTGGAGGAAGTTCTGCGCGATGACGAGGAGGGCTTCAGGACGGCCGGTCCTATCGTCGGCGACGAAATCCTATGCGGGCGCTACCACCGCCTCATGGCGGTCAAGATCAGCTGATGGCGGATACTGACCCAGCTGCCGAGGACCTCCAGCAGCGGGGCTGGAAGCGCTACGAAGAGCTCCGTCCCGACGAGCTGGCCGAGCTGGTGCAGCGCACCCCGGTGGCCTTCTGGCCCCTGGGTCTCATCGAGCATCACGGCTGGCACCTGCCTGTCGGCTACGACGGTCTCAAGGCCGAACAGCTATGCCGGCGCATCGCCACCCGCACCGGAGGCGTGATTCTGCCGGTCATGTGGTGGGGGGCCGGCGGTGGCCACGACCGTTTCCTCTGGACCCACTACCAGGACCCGGCCGCCACGGCGGCGGTGCTCACTACTACGGCTCGGCAGCTGCTGCAATTCGGCTTCCGCGTCCTCCTCTTGGTCGCCGGTCACTACCCCTGGCAGGGCCTGCTTGACGAGCATCTTCCCCCACTGCAAAGGGAATTCGACGATCGCCTGCTGCTGTGGGGCACCGAGGTGTCGCTGGGCGGGGATGCCGTGAAGCGGGCGGGCGATCACGCCGCGCGGGAGGAGACCTCTTACGGTCTTGCCCTCTTCCCCCACCTGGTGAAACAGGGGGCTCTCAGCCCTGGTCGCGGCGACTCGGCCTGGCCAGCCGGTCGGCCCCCTCCAGAGGAGTCGCGACATCCCGGTGTCTGCTTCGAGCCCGCAGATCCCCTGTTTGCGCAGATGGGGGCGGATGCCCGTACGGCTTCGGCCGAAAGAGGGGAGGAGGGGCTGGCCCTGCTCGTCGAACACCTGGCGTCAATCGTCCACGCCTACCTCCCCGCCCCCGAAGGGGGAGCGGATCCCCCTGGCTGACCCCGTCTTCCTCGACAGCGCCCGCCTCTCACGGTTTGTTGGAGAAACTCGGCTTTCGGCGGGAGGGCGTTCTCCGGGATTACGAGCATCTGAAAGGTCGCTTCGTCGACATGGCGATGTATTGACAACTGCGGAGCGACAGAGAGTGACGGCCTGGTCACGCCGCCGCGCTGCTCCTGTAACTGGTGAAGTGGAGCCGGACTGACGGCGGTGCCATGCAGGTCATCTTCTCTCCCAAGCACCGGCAGCACGCGCCTCCCGCGGAGTTCGTCAGCTCCGGGCTCGGACCCTACTCGGAGTCGCCGACTCGGGCCGACAGCATCCTGGCTGCCCTCGAGTCGTCCGGCCGCTTTGACGTCTCGCAGCCGACGGCGCACGCCGATGCGGCGCTCGAGGCCGTGCACGACGCCGCCTATCTCGACTTCCTGCAGCAGGTCTACGCGGTTTGGAGCACTCCCACCGCACCCGGCGGAAACGGGATCATCCCCCTTACCTTCGCCGTCCGCGGCCTCGACACCTGTCCGGCGGATCTGGTGGGCCGGGCCGGCTACTACTGCTTCGACGCCCAGACGCCCATTGTCCGTGGCACCTTTGCCGCTGCTCGCGCCGCCGTTGACGCCGCCCTTACTGGCGCGGATCGACTGCTGGCCGGCGACGCAGCCGCGTACGCCCTCTGTCGCCCCCCTGGACACCACGCCGCCGCCGCCATGTACGGCGGCTACTGCTATCTCAACAACGCCGCCGTCGCTGCCGCCTACCTGTTGGAGCGGGGAAGGTCGCCCGTGGCCGTCCTCGACATCGACTACCACCACGGCAACGGCACCCAGGAGATATTCTACCACACCGACCAGGTGCTGACGCTCTCCATTCACGCCGACCCCAACCGCGCCTATCCCCACTACCTCGGCTACGCCGGCGAGACAGGCAAAAATTCGGGGAAGGGAGCGAATTTCAACCTCCCCCTGCCCCCTCACGTCGGCGATGAAGACTATCTGTCAATCCTCGCGGATGCACTGGTCGAGATCCGCGCTTTCTCGCCTGCCGCCCTCGTCCTCTCTCTCGGCGTCGACACCTGCATCGACGACCCCCTCGGCGACTTCGATCTCAGTCTCGATGCTTTTTCCGACATCGGTAGAGCTGTAGCGTCCCTGAACCTGCCAACTCTGGCGGTGCAGGAAGGGGGTTACGCCATTGCCGAAGTGGGTCGGGCCGTGCTCAACGTGCTGACCGCGCTGCAGTAGGGCGAGCCCTACAGGGCCCCCAGTTCCTCTGACAGGACATTCAGGATCGCCCCATTCGCCGGATCCAGACTCAACATGGCGCCCTCGCACCCGGCCTCCACCACGGCTCGGCAGAGGCGCCGCACGAGCTTCGGATTGCCGCCAGCGGAAATCGGCGGATACCTGGGGACCCGTCCTGAGGACAGCTTCACAAGCTGGGACACCTCCCACTCGAACAGCTCCGCAAGCGGCAGCCCGCCCTGCTCGAGTCCTGGCCGGGTCAGGGGCAGCTGCAGGTGACCGCATCCGAACAGGGCGTAGATGGGCCCCAGCACGTCCTCATCTCCCACTCCCGGCACGCGGTCGCAGATAACCTCGGCCCAGACTGCGGCCAGATTGGTCACCGAAGTGCCCCACCCCACCACACCACCGTGTGAGCTCCCTCCCGTCAGGTAGTCGGTTACGTCTTCCCATTCGCTGTAGTTCTGGCCTCCCAGCAGGGCGATGGACGGCGCGAACAGATCGCTGCCGAACACCATGCTGGGAGCCTCCGTCCGAACCGCCTCGCGGAACTCCCCCATGCGAGCAGCCAGGAGAGCGGCGCGGCTCTCGAACCACAGCCTGGCGGCATCACCGCCCCCAAAGCCCGACAGGAACTCCCATAAATTCGCCGCCTCCCCCGCTGTTGTGAGCAGGCTAACGGCGTCAGCTGCCGCCATCCCGCTGCGAAGCTCGGCCAGACCCTCGAGCATGGCCTCGAAGTCGTACCCCAGCGCGCCGGACTCCCGCCGACAATCGGCGCAGCCGCAGGCCAGGAGGCTGGCGGGGTTGGCCGGTGGTGGGTAGCGGGCGTGATCGACGCAGAAGCCGTCGACATCGTAACGCCGGACGAGGGCGCGAAGGCAATCGACGACCCATTCATTTATGCGGCGACGACTCGGGCACAGCCCGGTGCCCCAGGCGCTCTGACTCCCCTCTCTCCCCAGTGAGTTTCCCTGCAGATCCGTGAGCGCGAACTCCGGATAGACCTCGCCGCCGTAACTCCACAGGCCAAAGTGTCCCCACACCTCGATCCCCGCCTGCCGCGCCGAGTCGATAAGGCTCAGCAGGGGACCGTCGTCGTATCCGCTCACGGTGCCTGCCACGGGCGGATAGATCCCCTGCGCCGCTTTCGGCCACTTGTCCTCCCGCTCCCGCCAGTCTTCGAAAGGCCCACGGGCGGCGATCTCGGGCGAGGCGGCGAAGCCGGAGGTGTGACAGACGTGGCTCTCCGGCATGATGGTGGTCAGACCGATGTCGTCGCGCAGCCGGACCAAAGTCTCGGGGTGATCGGCCACGCTCTCGGTATTGCAGAACCAGATGAGTCTGCGGGGATGGTCGGATGGTGATGGCATTTCGCTCTCCCACTGTTGCCCCCGGCCGCCATTTCCTATATTGAGCCTGAAGGAGGAGAATAAATCCATGGAATTGGAAATTCAGTACTGCACTGCTTGAGGCTATCTACCCAAAGCCGTCAGTTTGGCGGAAGAGATCCTCAACGAAAAAAAGATGGACATCTCGAGGTGCGCGATCGTTCCCGCCGATGGCGGACGATTCGAGGTCACCGTTGACGGCGAGCTGGTCTTCTCCAAGTTGGAGGAGGGACGCTTCCCGGAGACCGACGAGATCAAAGCCCACCTGTAGCGTCGGCAGGGCTCGTGAAGTCCGCGTTCGTCAGCAGTCGAGCGGGACTTCTGCGCCAATCCCTCGACCTGGTCAGGAAGGGTTGGAATTTGGAGCGGGATGGAGCGAAGAGGTCGCTTTAGGCGGCTTTACTTCGCCATCGCCATTTCCAGCTGCTTCGACTGCGGCTGCGACTCGTCGTTTCCACAGTGGGAGTAGGGATGGCTGCCACCGATGCAGTAGGTGCAGAGCCTGTCCCGGTCGATGCCCGACTTCTCGAAGCCCCTCAACATGCTCTCCGATGACAGGTAAATAACGGGCATGCCCATCTTTTCCTCGATCTCCGCCATAGTTCGACCCCGTGCGACGAACTCCTCTCCATCGGGTGGGTCGGGCGGCAAATCGACGCCGAACATGCACCCCCGCGGTACGCCATCTTCAGGCACGATGCCGATGGGAGGGGTGTAGCTCAACAGGTATGCCTTCCGCACCCCCAGATCTTCGTAGAGCAGCTCCTGGGCCCGAACCGAGGCGTTTCCCCGCACGATACTGTCGTCCATCAGGATCACTGTCTTGCCCTGAAACTGTGGCTTCAAGCCCGGCAGCAGATGCAGGTTCTCTGAGATCGAGCTTCTGCGCTCACTCGCTGTAGAACCCTGAAAAGAGCGCTCTCCCCGCATCTTGTAGAACAGGGGTTTGAACGGCAATCCCGTCTTCTCCGCGTAACTCCTTGCAGCCACCTCCGGACATCGGGGCAGGAAGGTCACCAAGTCGGCGTCGGCGGGGGCAAACTCCTCCGCCAGCGCCTCTCCAAGCGTCTCCCGAATCCTCCGCACGCTGACGTTGTTGACCCTGGAGTCGACATCGGTAATGTAGTTCCACTCAAAGAAACAGTGCGCCGGCTGTGCCGGCACGATGTTCTCTCTCGAGTAGTCCCCCTCCGGCGTCAAGTAGTAGACCGATCCCGGCTGCAGATTCTCGATGAACTCGCCCCCGTTCTTTCTGAAAGCGATATCCTCGGAGGCGACGCCGTATTTCCCATCCTTCCATCCCAGCACACCGGGCTTGATGCCGGTGCGATCCCTCATGACGATGATGTCCCTCTTGCGCCAGTCGGCGATCGCCATGGTATAGGCGCCGGTCACTTTGCGCATGAAGGCGTGCTCTTCCTCGCGCCGGTACAGATACAGGATCGCCTCGGTGTCGCACTTGGATGTCAGCTTCTCGAGGTCCACCGCTTCGAAGTAATCCCAGTCGACCTGGCCGTTGTGGACCGCCGCCATCTCGCAGTCTCGGATGAGGATGTGATTCCCCCGCCGCTCCTCCTGCCCCCCCAGGGTGTGGGGATGGGCGTCTGCGAGGATCTCCTCTTTGCGGCCTCGGGTGGCGTAGCGCACGTGGGCCATATAGCTGTGATAGCTGGGACTGGGGAAAATTTTGTGCAGGTCGGTGACGTCGAAGCGGTCGACTCCCCCCTCCCACTTGATGACGTCGATCCGCCCGTCGCCGACCGCTGCGATCCCAGCCGCTTCCCTCCCCCGGTGTTGCAGAGACCGGATGAAGGAGTAGGCGTCGTGCAGTGTGTGGGCTACGCAGAAACCACAGTTATGGCGTACTCCATCCTCCATCAGCCATCACCTCTCGGCGGAGTGTCTCGGGGTAGTTGTTGTGTCTGTCTTGCGTGGATACGGTCCCGCCTCTCTCCTACCTACCTGCCTACCTCGCTGGCGAGAGGCTCTCGATGATTCTGATGCTCAACGGCGATCCTCCGCTCCGAAAACGGCTTCGAGAGGAGCGGCGGATGGCGGCTGCGCCTCCCGCGCTGTGAACGGCCAGCATCTTGCTCTGGGTGATCATGGCGACCTTCACCGGCCGGCATGCCTGCAGCACCTCAGCCACACGGCGAGTGGCTGAGCCGAATCTCGATAAATCAAATCAGCCACAATCCCGATCCCTTCGGCCGATTGCGAGTCTATCCGGGCCAGTTCCACGCGCGTGCCCACATCGCCATAGTGACCCGTGCATCAATTACGATGTACGGATAGCGGATTTCACGGGGTAGTGCATCCAGAATAGCAGGATTCCAAAGGCCATCCCGTGAAAGGTCAACATCGACAACCAGTAGAGCAGCTCGAATTGGTTGAGGATCATCAGGAGAAACTGCGCGAAGGCGAAGAAATCCCGCTTGACCACGTAGGCGTGGCGCTCTACGAAAACGTATACCGCGCCCTTGTCGCTCGCCGGCACGTGGCGTTTCAGACCGACCTGGTAGTGCTGCAGACTGCCGCTGCCCGTCTTGATGGCGTATCTGTACAGCAGAGTCAGGGAGAACACGAGCGCGACCAGAGCGGAGCCCCCCATATAGGTGTAGAGGGACTCGCCGGGATGCAGTCTCGACATACCCGCCTGCAGACCCGCGAACATGGCCAGATAGGCGATGTTGTCCGTCACCGTGTCGAACCACGCCCCAAATTTGGATTCGCACAGCTTGACCCGGGCGACCTCGCCGTCGCAGCGATCGAGAACCGCCGCCATCTGCCACAGAATCCCGGCCGCGGCCAGATACAGGTAGTCGTCGGGCATGGAGAACAGGTAGGCGCTGGTCAATCCCGTGGTCAGGACGAAGAGCACTGTCACCATGTGGGGTGAGATACCCGTCTCGACCAGCAGCTTGCTGGTCGGAACGGAAAACCGCGCGTTCAGATGCCGCGACACGAAACCGCTCGTCTTCTTGGTGACCTGCGAGAACAGCATATTCTTTGCATCCCGTGCCGTCCGTCGGTCCACCACGCGACGCCACAGGTGATTGGCGCCCGCTCTCGCTTCGGCTCTTCCGCCCGCCGAGCGAACCGAGAGAAAGGTCCACACATCCGTGGCTGCCGTTGCCAGCTCGTGAGGCGCCAGCGCGGCAGCGCACAAGAAAGCGCCCGAGCTCACTTGATCCCGGTCCTGGGCGGCCTCCCTGAAGCGGATCGCCTCCCCATCCACCTGGGCCTCCAAGAGGGGGAGGCCCTTCTGACTGGAGTCGCTGAGAAGCGCTGCGAAGTCGGCCGTGCCCAGACCGTCTGCCATCGCCTCGCTCAAGGATGAGTGGTGGTGGACATAATCCCCCAGCAGCAGCAGGAAGTCCTCGCCGGCGGGGAAATGCATCTCGGGTGCCGTGCCCCAGGGAACGACTTCGAGCGAGATATTCAGCTTTCGCGTGATGCGGCTCAGCGACGGGGGTGCGGCGACGGCGGGAACGACGACGAGGATCCTCTGAATCCCGGATCGCACCATGGTGCGGATGCCGCGATCGACCAGGGACAGCCCCCCGAAACGCAGATCCATGAGGTCCCTCATGGCAGCGGCGTTCTCGAAGACCAGTATCCCCTGGGAGATCAAGCTCGACCCCGCCCCTGCTCGATATTGGTCGTATCAGTCAGGTGGAGTTGAAGTCGAGACCGGACGTTGTCGTCTCCGCCGTCGCTGTATCGGAATCGGTCGGTACTTGAGGTTCTCGCCCCCGAAGGAGCCGGATCCGCGGTCAGTTCTCGATCAACTCCATGAATGGTACGGAGATGGAATGACATGGGCGCAGTGGGTGGTGAATAAAATATAAGGGCTGACCGGATCTACCGGTAGCCCTATCAACGGTCATTAGGGGGTTCTAACTAACTAATAAATGGGCAGGTAGCGATCGCGCTCCCAGTCGGTTACCGACTGGTGGTAGTCTCGCCACTCCTCCCGCTTGCAGTCGATATAGTAGTCGGCGTACTCCGCCCCCAGAGCTTCGCGCAGGACCTCGTCCCCCTCCAGCCAGTCACACGCCTCTCGGAGTGTGGAGGGCAGAAAGTGGATGTTCCGCTGCCGCAGTTCCCTCTCAGGGACCTCGTACAGATTGTCCTCGTTGCGCAGACCCGGATCCGTCTCCTTCTCGATTCCGTCGAGGCCGGCCGCGAGCATGACGGCACAGGCCAGATAGGGGTTGGCGGCTCCGTCGATGCAGCGATTCTCGATGCGGCCGGCGCCGGGAATCCGCACCATCTGGGTCCGATTGGATCCGCCGTAGGTCACGTACACCGGGGCCCAGGAAGCGCCCGATCTCGGCGCTCCGCGCACCAGCCGCTTGTAGCTGTTCACCAGCGGCGCCGCCACGGCCGAGAGGCCGCGGGCGTGGTCGAGGATTCCGCCCATGAAGTGGTAGGCCATCTTGGAGAGCCCGCTGTCGTCCGCTTCGTCGAGAAAGAGGTTGCTTTCCCCTGCCGTATCCCACAGGCTCATGTGGTAGTGGGCGCCGCTGCCGGTCAGGTTGTCGAAGGGCTTGGGCATGAAAGTCGCCAGCAGCGAGCGCTCTTCCGCCAGTACCTTCACCATCCAGCGAAAGAACGTGTGACGGTCCGCCGTCCGTAGCGCCTCGGCGTAGCGCCAGTTTATCTCGAACTGGCAGTTGGCATCCTCGTGGTCGTTGGCGTACGGATCCCATCCCAGTTCCTGCATGTAGCGGATCAGGAGCGTCATGAAATCCAGATTTCGGTTCAGCGTGAGCAGGTCATAGCAAGGCTTCTCCAGCGTATCCAGGGGATCGCTGGGCACGTATTTTCCCGCCTCGTCCCGGCCCAGGAGCATGAACTCCGCCTCCACTCCCACGTTGAAGAGAAACCCCATGCCGCGGGCCCTCTCAAGCTGACGCTGCAGAATGGTGCGCGGGCAGTAAGCGAATGGCTCCCCTTCCACCTCGATGTTCCCCGCCACCCACGATATGTTCCGGCTCCAAGGCAGGACGGTGAGGGAGTTGAAGTCGGGCATGTTGGCCATGTCGGAATCGTGAGGGTCCTGCCCCATGTTTCCCGCGGCAAATCCGGCGAAGCCCGCTCCTTCGTCTGCCATCTCCTCCAGATTGGATGCGGGTACGAGCTTGGCCTTCGGCGCGCCGCTCATCTCCACGAAGGAAGAGAGAAAAAACTCGACCTTACTCTCAGCCACCAGCACTCTTACTTCGTCCAGTGTCATGGCCACCTCCTCAAGTGTTGGGGTTTCGGATTATCTTGCCAACCGCGCATTGATATGCATCCTCGTTCTCGCCGGGTGTTGCCCTCTGTCGTCATACGCCATCCAGCCTGGTCACCGCTTCCTGTCCGACGGGGGCGATGTCGAGTTCTTCGCCGGCCACCAGCAGGGTGTCCCACAGGTATCGCCCCAACGGCCTGCCCCCCAGCAGGGCATAAGCGGGCAGCCCCCCTCCTGCATCTCGCCTCACCACCAGCTGCGGGGTCTTGGCCACGCTGGTCTGGCGCGCCGTGCCATCGCCGAAGCGGGAGGGGTGGAAATCCAGGCCGCACACCTTGCTCATCACCGTCGCCGCCCTCGGGCCGATGAGGCGAAACTCCGAGCGACCGTGGGTGATGTCGGTGACGGTGACGAAGCGATCCCGCAGCGCGTCTTCCAGCAATCCGGTGGGGATCTTCTGCCCACCGGGGGGAGTGCATGCGAGAAACAGGTCCTGCCGGAGTCGGTAAAGCATCCCTCCCACCCCCGCCAGCGCAACTCCCCGCTCGATGGCTGGGGCCGTCAGGTCGAAGGCGGCAGCCACCATCTCCTCCGCCTCAACCCCCTGGATCAACAGCTTTCCCCTCGCCGACTCGTCGACGAGCCCGACCGCCCACCGCGCCCTGTCGACCTCCTCGTCGGCGGAGGAGATGGACTGCGCCACCCGCCATCCCCCCTCGTCGACCATATCGCCGCCCAACTCCTTCAGCCGCTCGAGAACGGGAGTGACGGCCAGGGGTGAGTGGACTTGGGCGGCGGCAGCCATCACACCTTTAGCCTCTCGCCCTGTGGATCGTAGAATGGCCCGTGGTGCACCCGGGCCGCCAACTTTTCCTCGTCGCCACGCTGTATGTGAAAGGTACTTCCCCGTTCAGAGGCGATCTCCACCGGTAGCCAGCAGAGCCCGATGGCCTGCGACAGCATCGAGCTGTAGCGGCTGGAGGTAACCCACCCGATGATGCGATCGTTCGCTCCGACGATCTGCTGGCCTTCTTCGGGAACGACATCGGCGGCAACGGTCTCGAAGCCCACCAGACGCTGACGAGGGCCTTCCTGGTTGATCCGGGTGAGCGCCCTGCTCCCCAGAAAGTCATCTTTTTCCTCCAGTTTTACCGCCCACCCCAGATCGGCGGAAATGGGGTCGGAGAGGGCGTCGGTGTCCTGGCCGACGATGATGTGTCCCTTCTCCAATCGCAAGACGCGCTGCGCCTCCACGCCGAACGGCAGCATCTCGAATTCTTCGCCGGCCTCCATGAGAGCTTTCCAGAGGTGAGGGCCGTGCCCGGCCGGGCAGTGCAGTTCGTAGGAGAGCTCGCCGGTGAAGCCGATGCGCAGCACCCGGCACGGCACACCCGCCACCCGCGCCGCCCGCACCCGCATGTAGGGAAACCTGCCGTTGGCGAGATCGCGGTTAGTGAGTTTCTGCAGCACTTGCCGCGCCCGCGGGCCGGCCAGATTGAACGCGGCGTAGGTCCCGGTCAGATCGGTCAGGTGGACGCCGTCCCCCCAACCCGCCTGCAACCACCACTCGATCCACTCGAAAACCGACCTGGCTCCGCTCGAGGTGGTGCTCATGTACCACTCGGTGTCTCCGACCCGCGCGGTGACGCCGTCGTCGAATACGACGCCTTCGTCGTTGCACATGACACCATACCGCACTCTTCCCCGCCCCAGCTGCCGCCACTGGTTGGTGTAGATTCTTTCCAGCAGATTGGGGACGCCAGGCCCCGTGAGTTTCAGCTTGCCCAGGGGACTCACGTCTATGAGGCCGACCCGCTGCCGCACCGCCCTCACCTCAGCAACGGCGTCGCCGTAGTGCTCGGGTCGGAGCCACAGGCCGGCCACCATCATGACGGCGCCGCGTTCAAGGTGCCAGTCGTGGAGCGCGGTGATCTGCACCGGTTCCATCTTCTGTCCGGCCAGAGCGTCGAGGGTCACCGGCTTGGCCGGAGGACGCGAAGTCGTCCTGCCCACCTCCGCCAGCGTCCGCCCGGTGATTCGGGCACATGTCAGGGCCGTGCCGCTGGCGCACATGCGGCCCTGACACGGGCCCATGGTCGCGGTGCTGTAGCGCTTGAGCAGCTCTATGCTGTCGTACCCCTCCGCCATCGCCGTCTGCAGGTCTACGTCGGTTACGTCCTCGCAGAGACAGACGAAGCGCTGACCTACTGGAGACAGCTCGGGAGGGATCTCCCGTT
>PBRM01000054.1 GCA_002725915.1 Gemmatimonadota bacterium | reverse complement strand
TTCTTCTTCTTCCTCTTCCTGGTGGCGGCCAGTCCTCTCTTCGCCCTGATCCGTCCTTCCTGGCGGTTTACCAAGGCCGAGTTCGCAACCGTCTACGTTATGGCCGCGGTGGCCTGCACCGTGGCCACGATCGGACTGGTGGCCAAACTGCTACCACACATCTCCGCCGGCACGTATTACGCCACGCCGGAAAACGGCTGGGTGGACATGGTGCTGCCCCACTTCGCAGACTGGCTCCGGGTCACCGACCGGCAGGCCATCACCTGGTTCTACGAGGGATTGCCGCAGGGCACGCCGTTGCCGTGGGGCGAGTGGATGCCGGTGCTGCTGGCTTGGGCGCCCTTTCTGCTTGCCCTGTACGGCGCCATGACCGCCGTCATGGTGCTGATGCGGAGACAATGGCTGATCCACGAGCGGCTTACATTTCCCTTGGTGCAGGTGCCGATATCAATCATCGGGGAACAGCGGGATGACACCGGTATCTTCAGCCGCTTTTTCAGATCCCCTGCCGCCTGGGTCGGGATGCTGGTGCCTCTTCTTCTATACAGTATGCGGGCCCTCCACAACTACTATCCGGCGTTCCCGGAGGGGATGCTGATCTCGAAGTACTACTTTTTCTGGGACAGTAAGTTCCGCCTCAGGCTCTCGCTCAGCTACGCGGTCGTCGGCTTCGGCTATCTGTTGAGCACCAAGCTAGGGTTCAGCCTGTGGATACTGGGTCTGCTCACTTCCTTGGAGCACGCCGTTCTCCTCCATTTTGGAATCCCGGGGACCCAGCAGGTTATGGGGACGGCGCTGGGGTCTTCCTATCTGGTCTATCAGGGGTTCGGCGCCATCGTCGTTCTGGCTGTCAGCACCCTCTGGGTAGCGCGGAGGCACCTGTCCGACGTGTGGCGGAAGTTCTGGACGGGCGCCGAGGATGTGGACGATTCCGTCGAGATCCTCTCCTACCGACAGGCGGTGTCACTCCTCTTCGGCTGTGCAGCCGTGATGATGGTGTGGCTGAGCGCGGCGGGGATGAGCTGGTGGCTGGTGCCCTGTTTCCTGGCTGTGACCTTTCTCGTCATGCTGGGCCTGACGCGCATTGTCTCCGAGGGGGGGGTTGCCGTCAGCAAGGCTCCCATGGTCCCGGCCGACGTCATGGTTGGGAGCTTCGGAGCCGGTGCGCTCGAGGGGGGCAATCTGGCGGCCATGGGGATGTCGCTGCCGTGGGCGGGGGGCATGCGCGTCACCATCATGTCCGCTGTCATCCACAGCCTGAAGCTCGCCGAATATTACGTTCACACCAACCGCCGCCGCCTGTTCTTCGCCATCATGCTGGCGGCGGTAACCAGTATCGCCGCCGCTGTGTGGCTGATCCTCACGGTCGGCTACCAGCATGGAGCACTCAATCTCAGTTTCTGGTTCTTCGGCGCCGGAGCGGCGACACGGCCGTACGGGTTCGCCTCCTACCATCTGACCAACCCCGCTCCCGTCGATTGGGAATTCTTCGGCGTTGCCGGCCTCGGTGGCGCCACCCAGTTGCTGCTGACACTGGCGTCGAAGCGGTGGCTGTGGTGGCCGCTGCACCCCATCGCCTTTCCCATTGGCGCCATGTGGACCGCCCACCATCTCATGCCCAGTATCTTCCTGGCGTGGTTGGTGAAGACGTCGGTGCTGAGATACGGCGGGGTGACCTGGTACCGCAAGACCAGACCGTTTTTTCTCGGTCTCATCCTCGGTCATTACGTAGCGGGCGGACTGTGGTGCGTCATTGACGGATTCTCGGGAATGACCGGGAATTACCTCTTTTTCTGGTGACGATTCGCAGGATTCCCCATGAGAATGGCGACGTGAACAACCCCTTCAAGGAGTGGAGCAGGGATTTCAGGCTCCTGGCGGCAGCCGTCTTCGCTGTAGGCGCGTTCTTCGGGGTGCAGCTGGGTCTGTACAACAATTTCGTGGTCTCGCGGTTGGCGATCGAGCCCCACGAGCTGGGGTACGTGGAGGCGCTCCGTGAAGTTCCCGGATTCCTCCAGGCGATCTTCATCGCCCTGATGGTCCGCCTGGCCCCATCGGTGATATCCGGCTTTGCGCTGGGCATCATGGGCATCGGTATCGCCGCCTATGCCTCGGTGTCATCGATCCCCACGCTGGCAATGTACTCGGTGATCTGGAGCATCGGCTTCCACCTCTGGTTACCCCTGGAGCAGGCCATGGCCCTCTCCTACTCTCCGCCGGGGGAGAAGGGGCGTTGGCTCGGACAGCTGCGCAGCGTCGGCAGTATCGCCATGCTGGCCTCGATCGGCGCCTGCTTGGTGCTGATGGACTACGTCGGCTACGCCGGTCTCTTTGCGCTGGCCGGAGCGGCGGTGGTACTGGGTGGTGGAGGCCTCCTTTTCGCCAGCCGCAAGACCTCGGGGGAAGCGGAGAAGGGGATACTGATCAAGCGGGATTACTTCCTGTATTATGTGCTCAACTTCCTCGAGGGATGCCGCAAGCAGATGTTCATCACTTTCGCCATTTTCGCCCTCGTCAAGGTGCACGGAGTACCGGTGAGAACAACGCTGATCCTCTTTTTCGTCAACCAGTTCCTCATCACCCTCACTGCGCCTGTGCTGGGGCGTATGGTGGACCGCTTCGGCGAGCGCATCATGCTCTCTGCCAGCTACATCGGCCTGGTTTTCGTGTTCCTTGGGTACGGCCTGATTGAGCACCGGCCCACGCTCTACGCCCTCTACTGCATCGATAATCTAATCTTCTTCAGCAGCATCGCCCTCACCACCTACATTCACAAGATCGCCCCCGAAGAGGATCTCAAGTCGACGCTGTCCATGGGGGTGACGATGAACCATGTGGCATCCGTCATCGCCCCTCTCGTCGGCGGCGTCGCCTGGCATCTGTTCGGCTACCAGATCATATTCTTCACCGGCTCCATTCTCGCCTTCATCTCCCTGGTAGCGAGTCAGTGGGTGAGTGCGGGCGGCAGGCGAAGCGAAACCGCCTCATCGGGCGGCTCTGACGACCGCGAGCGATAGTCCGGCGGAGCACAAGTACACCAAATTCGAAAGGGATGGGAATCATGAAAATAGGTACGCGCTTGCCGGGCTTCGCCCGAGAGATCGGTTTTGATGCTTTCTGCCAGTGGCTGGCCGAGAGCGGCTTCGAGGCTGTAGACACCCCTGTGCTGACACGGGAGATCGCCAAGACCTGCGAGCGCTCGGGGCTGGCGATAGGCACCTGTGATGCTCGAGCTGGAGGCTTGCTCTCTCCCGATGCGGCTACTCGAAGGACGGCGCTGAGTACCCTGAAGAAGGATCTCTCCGCCATCGCCAGGCACGGCGGGCACACCTACTTTGCCATCCTGATACCGGATGACCGGTCCCAGCCGAGAGCGCAGAGCTTCGAGATATTCGAGAAAGTCTACCCTCGCGTGGTCGCTCACGCAGAGAAAGTGGGGGTCAACATAGCCATCGAACCGTGGCCAGGCGGGGCGCCGCACTATTCCAACCTGGGGTGCACGCCCGAGAGCCTCAGACGCATCTTCGAGTGCATCCCGTCCCCGAATCTGGGAATCTGCTACGATCCCTCTCACTTCGTCCGCATCCAGGTCGACCACGTGCGACTCCTCCACGAGTTCGCCGATCGCGTCAAGCACGTACACCTCAAGGACACGGAGATTCTGTCGGAGAAGTTGTACGAGTCGGGGATCCTGGGAGAAAGCTACACGCGCACCTACGGGTTCGGCGAGGGCTGGTGGCGCTACACCATCCCCGGGGAGGGAATCGTCGACTGGCAGCTGATCATACGGCGACTGGAAGAGGCGGGGTACGATGGCGTGCTCAGCGTGGAGCTGGAGGACCATCATTTCTGGGAGACTCCAGAGCTGCAGAAGGAAGGGCTGGCGCGGTCTCGCGACTACATTGACCAGTTCCTGAAGGGCCAAATTCAGAAGGGAGAGTGAGAGCATGGTGGGATTTGCCGTGGTGGGGCTGGGCATGGGGCGGGGCCGGGCCCGGCTGGTGAGCGAGACAGGTGGCGCCGAGCTGGTGGCGGTGGTTGACTTGAACGCTGAGCTGGCGCGAGAGGTAGGTGAGGAACTGGGGTGCCACTGGTCTGCGGATCTGGGGGAGGTGCTCGGCCGCCACGATGTGGACGCGGTGTTGGTGATGACCCCCAGTGGGCTTCACGCGAAGATCGGGATTCAGGCCGTTGAAGCGGGCAAGCACGTGGTCACCACCAAGCCGATGGACGTCACCGTTGCGGCTTGTGATCGCCTCATCGCGGCGGCCGATACTGCCGGCGTCAAGCTGGCGGTCGACTACCAGAGCCGCTATGTCGACACCAACTTTCGCGTCGCCACCGCGCTCCGGCAGGGCTGGCTGGGCAAGCCCATACTGGGTGAGGTTCGATTCAAGTGGTTTCGCTCCGGGGATTACTTCGAGCACAGCGGCGGATGGCGGGGCACGTGGGCGATGGACGGCGGCGGCTCACTGGCGAATCAGGGGTCCCATCTACTCGATCTCCTCCTCTGGTTCATGGGGGAGCCTTCGCGGGTATACGCCGAGACCGACATCGCCAACCACGACATCGAAACCGAAGACCTGGGAATGGCGATCCTCAACTTCACCAGCGGCGCCAAGGGCACGATCCTGGGGACCACCACGTTTCCTGAAAGTGTCTATTTCAGCGCCGAGGTCCACGGCACCGAGGGCGGCGTCATCATCGAGGCGGCCCTCGACGGCACCTCCCGCGTCTTTGGCGAGGGGCTGGCGGAGCGACTGAACGCTATCGAGAACCCGCTGCACAACATCGTCGAGGATGTCGTCTCCTGCCTCGATCAGGGCACGGAGCTGCGGGTGGACGGGCGCGAGGGGCGCCGGACCGTAGCGCTGCTGGAGGATCTGTACCGCTCCTCGCGAGAGGGGCGGCCCGTAGACTGCCGGCGCTCATCGGATGACTGACCCTGTCTCAGAAGGCGCGCGGGAGGGAGGAGTTACAGCTGCGCTAGTGGGGCTGACCGCCCCGCACAGTGCGGGCTGGCGGCAAACGTTGCGTCAGTGTCCGGCCATCGGTCGTTTGGCGATCTGCGACCATCCCGCCTCAGAGGCCGCTGCGTCTCTGCACGAGCTCTCAGGCGAGCCGAGTCCGGATGCCGCCTACAGCGGCGTGGACGCTCTGCTTCAGGGCGAGGATCTCGACTTCGCCCTCATTTCCGTGCGCAACGACCTAGCCCCGGAGCTGGCCACTGGATTCCTGGCGGCGGGGATCCCGGTTATTGTTGAAAAGCCGGCGGCCCGGACCTCGGCCGAAATCCGCCTTCTCAACGATCTGTCCCGGCGCAACGGCGTTCCCTGGTGCACCGGCTTCCTCAACCGACTCCTCCCCGACGCGCAGGAGTTTCGGGAGATCGTCAACGCAGGGGCTCTGGGTCGCGTGGTGTCCATCGAGGCTCGAATGGTGACCAGCTCGGTGGAGCAGCGCGGCTCCGATCATTGGCTCTTCCACCGGGAAACCGCCGGTGGTGGCATTCTGCACTGGCTCGCCATACACAGCATCGATCTCATTCGCTTTCTCACCGGATTGGAGTTCGCCCAGGTCAGTGGGCATGTGGCTACACTCTCCGACACCGGNATCGACGTGGAGGACATGGCCGCCGTGAGCTTCACCATGGGCAACGGGGCCGTGGGNAACCTGCACGCTGGATACGTGCTGCGCCAGCGCTACGGCGACATCGGTATCACCATCCGGGGAACTCTGGGGGAGGTGGTCTGGCCGATGTGGGACACCTCCGGTCGGCGGAACACGCTGAAGATCCACAGCGAAGCACCCGGGTGGGAGACCGTGGGATTCAAGGAGGTCACCGTGGAGCCGCGAGAGGCCCCTGGGTATGGCGGATCCGGGGGGATTGAGTTCGTCTCCGGGTTCATCCGAGCGACAGCCAGAGGCGAGCCCTTTATCACCGACGGCGATGACGCCCTGAAGGCGATGCAGTTCGTGGAGGCGGCGTACGCGGCCAGCAGCCGGTCCGAGGTGATGTCGTTGGGGGATGGGGGACAGACGGCTGTTTGACCGAGTACACACGGCCACATATCTTCCTGTGGCATGGCCGGCCCGTGTGGAGCCTGTAGCTCAGTTGGTAGAGCGACGGACTTTTAATCCTGTATAGTTGCGAATCACCAAAAATACCTAAGTCAATGAAAGTGGGGCGGTTACGCTAACGTAACCGCCCCACAGTCGTCCAATCCGTAGTGCTCTTGTGTCAAAATTGTGTCAGCCTATGTCGTGCCCCTTCAAGATTGTGTGCTTCGCGGCAAATTTCTCCAAGTCTTCGAGCCGCAGAACCGTGTTGCCATCGATGGAGACGCAGGGTAGCCGACCCTCGCTCACCAACCGGTATAACTTCGACTTGGAAATCCCCAGGCTCCACGCCGCCTCGTCGTAGTCGAGGCATACCTTAGGGCACTGCAGGTCGAGTTTCTCGGTTTTCTTTCTACGTCGCTTTTCTGCCATCAGCTCCCCCCTCGACAACCTCCTGGGTCTGACTCCACGCGCTCGATCACTACCTCGGCCCTCGGCCTCTCGCGGTCCACATAGCGCCGCACGATTAACTCGGCGCCCTGGGAGTCGTCCAGGTAGACGATGCCGTTCAGGGCGTCACAGATCGACTTGCAGCAGTTGTCCACGTCCCGGCGCCGTCGGTCCGGCAGCCACAGGCCTATCTCCAGCCTCATGTCTCCGTTCAGAGGCGTCGAGAGGCCCGCTGACGAGAGCGTACCACGCCACCTTCTTCTCATACCTCCGGGAGACCTCGAGGGCGTGTACCACTGACCACGGGTGCCTCGGCGGCCCCGCTGCTTCGGAACTGGCCTCTACGGCCGACAGTCCGGAAATCCACCTCGGCCAATCGCCTCCCTGATCGGATCGTGGTTAGGATCGTAATCGCTGGGCCACCGCTGGTGTCTTCTGTAGAACGCCTCTGCTTGCCGAACGCTCTCCTTGGCCGCGGCAATGCGTGAGTAGTATTCAATCTCTGCATTGAGTGTGTGCCCGAGCATCTCCCATTCATCAGCAGAACGGGCCATTGCGAGCGTGCGTAGATACTGTTTTCGCACTGTTGAGGGCAATCTATCATCTCTCAACAAGGTAGTGCGGAGTCGACTTTTTGTTCGGCTTGATTCAGAGTGTCCAACCACCGGCTTAGCTACGAGTGAAAGGTCTGTCTCGATATCCATTCCCTGTCTCCGTGTCAGTCTTTGGCTGCTCTGCCCCCTGCTGTAGGTCGTGCGGCCGATATGGATGGGGGCTGTCTGGCTGCCTCCATACGTCTGGCTGCCCTCACCATGTCTATCTGTCGGGGTGCGGCCAGAGGGGGACTCCCGCCCTCCGGCCACGACGGATTAGAAACCGGCTTCGTCTTCCCAGACGCAAATTTTCTGCGTCTCAGGGCCCTTCATCGCGTTGGTGACGTTGGCGTAAATTCGGCCTTTGCTCTCGTTGTGCTCGACAACCAGAAGCCACTGGGTCCCGAGTAAGAGAGACTCGATGTCCACGTCCTTGCCATTCAGCATCAGAGCGTCCAGATCAGCAGTCGCGACCTGCTGTGTGATGAAGCCCATCAGACGCCCTTTATCGTTCAGGGTCGCGTTGACGAACACGCTGACCGTCATTGGCCTGTCATCGTCAATTCCCTGCACGTGATCCCGCAGCTTTTCACTGGTCTGAAACGACAATTGCAGCTTATCCTTGGTGCCGTAGGCCGTCTCAACGTCCTTGTGCGAGCGGATCTCGCTGAGAACTGATGGATATGGCCCGCCTTCTGGGTGCAATGCGTATTCTCTGGCTTCTTGTTTGAGTGTGATTGCCATTTGATCTATTCCTTTTGATTGCCGTGCGGCTACGTTGCATTACATGGCTTGGTTTGCGATATTTCCTTCTTGCGACTGATTCGGCGGACGCTTGCGCCCCGCTGACGACGTTCCTCGGGCCTCACCGCTGCAACGGTGGGGCCTGCTGCATTATACCTGGCTAAGTCATTCTTCCCTCCTTTCTGTTCCGAGCAGATCCGCGCCGTTGATTCGACGCTCGTTCGGCACTGCTTTCTCGATGATGCCATCGAAGTAGACCTTCACTTCATGGTAGCCGCGGATGTCCGCTGACGGCAGGCTCTCCAGTAACCGTGCCTCGGCGGCTCTGTAGACGACTGTGTCCCCGAAGTCAGGTAGGGTCGCATTGTCGGCAGCCAGCACGATAATCTCATCTAGCGCCCTGGAGTGGACCTTCCGGTACTCACCTGAAATCGCGAATTGGGTCATAGACAGGCTTTCGATAGGATCTATCGCCGGCCCGTTCGGTGCCTCAGAAACCCAGGATGCCCCTGCGAGCAGGCCGTCATTGCCTGCAGAAACCGCTTCTGTAGGCTTTGCAGGTGGGTCCACCCAGGCATTCACCAATTTCAGCCTGTCTGACCACTTACCCACTGACTCTCTCCAGGATCTTGGGGTTCATGTAGTAAATGAAGGCGGTGCGGCCAGGCGTTGGCTTTTCGACGCCGCACACCCACCCCACCGACTCCAGTATGTCCGCCGCCATCTGCGCGTCGGCAGCTGTCGAGAGGCGGCTCCAGCCATTTTGGTAGACGTTGTCCCGCAGCGAGAAACCGTCCTGAACGTGACCAGAGAGAATCCGGTCCGCGAGGGCTTTGGCCGCAGCAGGGGCGGGATTGACGACTGGCGCGTAGATACGCCTCGCGTGGGATTCGAG
>PBRM01000053.1 GCA_002725915.1 Gemmatimonadota bacterium | reverse complement strand
GGCTACCTTCGTTGGCCTTGGGTCCTTACTCCGCCGAGGTCTAAACATCCCCTTTAGATGCTTGCGTTTCTGCTCCATTTCATCAATGTCCTTTCCACCGCTGCAGGCAACACCCCTGCAAACAGTCTCGCCGGCCTCTTTTGACACTATAATGGGGACCTTGAATCCTGGATTGCCCCAGTCGTACGACATATGCACCCGCATTGCTGCTCCCATCTCTGGGCATGGCGGCGTTTTCTGGCATCTGTCCATCCCACGCAACCCATTCATCGTCCGCGGCCGCTATCAACCGAGAACACCCGCTGGTAATGTAATGAATCTTAACCGCAGTCGTGGCGCAATATCGCCACGAAGGTGGGGTGTCTACTTTGAGGCGGCGAGGACGGTGGCTACAGCCGATGCCGATGAACGCGGTGTTCCGCCTATGTCCTTGATAAATATGAAACTTATCCCATACAGGTAGCGGCCGGCCACCAGCCAAGGTTCATCCGTGCTGTCGGCCTTCAGTTGGACATGGCGTTCCAGCAGTCGTTATTTCGTCAAGGGGCTGGGGGCGGTAGTCCGTCTTCCCAGCGGCGGCGAATGCAAATGCCTGCTACCGCCTGCACCCGGTGGAGTGGAACATCGGCGAGTCGGCGGGCATGCTGGCCGCCTTCTGTCTCGAACGCGGCCGCACCCCTCACCAGGTGCACGAACAGGCAAAGCTGACGCGGGAGTTTCAATCCCTGCTCAGAGATTCTGCCGAAGAGCTCGAATCCCGAGCCCATACAGTGTAGAGAGGAGCGCAATGCGAGACTACCCGACCGGCCCGACGGCCCGATCCACCCGTACCCGCTGCTGCACCACCACCATTCACCTCGGCGTGCTCTGTCTCGTCGCCATTTCTCTGTCGCGGTTGGACGCCGACACGGCGGGGGAATGGCCTCAGTGGCGCGGCCCGGATGGGACGGGGGTTGCACCGCACAGTAACCCGCCCGTCGAGTGGAGTGAAAAGGAGAATATCCGCTGGAAGGTCGCGATTCCGGGCAAGGGCCACGCCTCCCCTATCGTGTGGGGCGACAGGATCTTCCTGCTGACCACTATCGAGACCGACGTGATCGGCGAGACGCAGCCGACCGAGGAGGTCGGCGAAGCGCCGACCTTGGAGAAACCGGCAGAGGAGCGGCGCTGGAGACGTCGAGGACGGGGGCGCGGGCGTGGCATGCGGGGGATAACCCCGAAAAACGTCCTCGAATTCGCTATCCTCGCCTTGAACCGCCAAGACGGCACCGTCCTCTGGCAGCGCACCCTGCGCCGCGAGCTGCCGCACGAAGGCACCCACAACGACGGCAGCTGGGCCTCGAGCTCACCGGTCACCAACGGCGAGTACGTATATGTCTCTTTCGGGTCGCGCGGTCTCTACTGCCTCGACATGGAGGGCAATCTCAAGTGGGCGAAGGACCTCGGTCGTATGACGATCCGGATGGGTTTCGGCGAGGGCAGCTCGCCCGTTCTCCTCGACGATCGCCTCATCGTCAACTGGGACCACGAGGGCGACTCCTTCATCGTTGCCCTCTCCAAGAAGACGGGCGAGGAGCTGTGGCGTGTTCCGCGGGACGAGCACACCTCGTGGGCCACTCCTCTCGTCGTCGAACACGATGGCCGGTCGCAGATCATCACCAACGGCACCAGGCGCGTTCGCAGTTACCATGGGAAAAATGGAGAATTGATCTGGGAGACCGGCGGCATGACTGCCAATGCGGTTCCGTCTCCGGTGGCCGCTGGCGGTGTGGTCTACCTCACTAGCGGCTTCCGGGGGAACGCCCTGCTGGCCATCCCGCTGGCGAGCGCTAGCGGAGATATCACGAACTCCGACGCCATCGCCTGGAGTCTGGACAGAGACACGCCTTACGTCCCGTCGCCGCTGCTGTACGGGGACAACCTGTACTTCCTCAAGGGAAACAACGGCATTCTAACCTGTCTCGACCCCGCCACGGGGAACCACCGCTTCGGACCGCAGAGACTGGAGGGCATCGAGGGCGTGTACACGTCCCCCGTCGGCGCCGCTGGACGCGTCTACATCGCCGGCAGGAACGGTGCCACCCTGGTGATCAGGCAGGGCCCCGAATTCGAGGTGCTGGCCGAGAATCACCTCGATGAGAGCTTCACTGCCTCGGCCGCCATCGCCGGCGACGAGATCTTCCTCCGAGGACAGACAAGCCTCTATTGTATAGGCGAGGTCAGCGCGAATTGACGAGCTGACCGGGCGCTCGCGTACGGCTGAGCGGCTGTGAGTTCTCCGCTTGGTGAGCCTGGTGACCCTGTCCTCGACCGACAGGTTCAGGGCCTCTGCACGGACTTTCTCGGTCCAACCCGCGGAGACGCAGTGAAGCCCAAATCGTGGTGCGGGAGGTGCCGCAGAGCGCGCGACAACTCGCCCCGGGGAGTTTTCTTGGCCGGACTCTAGCAGCTCGCAGGTAGTGGAGGGCCTGCTTGAAGGCGTTGGGGTGTTTGTCTACTTTGAGGCGGCGAGGACGGTGCCTACGGCCGATGCCGTGAACGCGGTGAATCCAACCTCTGGGCTACCATGTACAACCTGATCTATCTCAAGCATTTGCGGTGATGCGTTATGCAAGATTTGCACCTCATCGGAAGTAGGCGATAGTCGGGCGGCGTCTGACCGCGCGGCCATACCGGCTCTTTTCCGGGCGCCGTCGTCGGGCTTGCCCTCCACTCCACCATGAGCATTCCCATCACCCTCATCATCGACGACCCGGCTCCGTTGATCAATGTCTACTGGTGGCATGCCGCGGAGATGCAGGAGACTGGATCTCCTACGCTTGCCTCGGGCGAACCGGTAGCGCGCACCATTCCCGTCGATTTCCTGCGCCGGTTTGCCGACATCATCTCTCACCGCGTTATCAAGGGAAAGTTCTCAGTACTGCCCTATCCCGCCGGACTGGGCGCCATCACCGACGGCTGGCCAGGCTGCGATGAGCGTGAGCTGAACGCCTGGCTCGATGTGGCGCGCCAGAGTATCACCCCGCTGATGGATATCACTCCCGAGATTCTCACCCACGCCAAGACTCTCGACCTGGACTCGCTGACCCTGCTGCCCGAGAATGAACGAGTGTGGTCGCGCCATCAGACCGCCGCGACCATGACACCCTATATCAGCTACGCCCTGGAGATCCTCAATGCCGTGGATCTGCAGGCAACTGGCGTCACTTCCCCATGGGATTTTGGTATCGATGTGGAAGCTGAGTATCAGCTCGCCATTCGTGACGCCATGCGCCAGGTGAACGACCGCACTCAGATCTGGTATTTCCTTCACCAGGAAAACGAGAAAACCGATTTTCACTCGCGCGTCGTCTACCGCCGGGAGAACGACTGGCAGGTCAGTCTTTATTCGCAGGTTGGCGACAACCTCTGGAACACGATGAACAGTCTGGAGACAGGCACTGACTATGTGAGTTCGGTGGCTGACGACTATTTGAGCGAAGATGGCACGAGCGGACGACTGGCGGAGCTCTTTGATGCCGGCACGCCGATCGTCTGGTGTACTCATTGGCAGAGCCTGTACGCAAACGGCCGGGCCACCGGTCTGCAGGCCCTCGACGAAATCTGTCGGCGAGTAGATGCGCTCTGGGGTGATGAGATTGAATGGATGAAGTGCAGCGAGCTGGCTGCGATGATCGCAGCTCCAACAGGAGAAAGAAATGAAACTCGGTGAAATGACCTGGCCCGATGCGAAAGCGCTGGACAGGAGCAACATCGTTCCCGTCTACCCCATTGCCTCCTTCGAGCAGCATGGGCCCCATCTGCCCTTTCTGACCGACACACTGGAAACGGAGGAAATTGTCAAGCGCCTCGAGCGACGATTGCCGGACGACGTCCTCTGCCTGCCGACCCAGTGGCTCGGCTACTCCTTCCACCACACGCGCCTCGGCTGCCTGACGGCAAAGTCGGAGACCCACATCAACCTCATCGCCGAAACCGTCGGTTGTCTGATCGAGGCTGGATTCCCGAAGGTAATGATCGTCAACGGACACGGGGGCAACGAATCGGACATAGCTGTGGCCTTGCAGAAGCTGAAGGAGCAGTACCCGGACTCCCGCGTCTTCGGTGTCGCCTATTGGAAGGTGGCACAGACGCGACTCGACGAAATCAGGGAGGCAGGTCCCCACGGCTGGGGCCACGCCGGCGAGATGGAAACCTCGATGATGCTCGTGATCCGGCCCGATCTTGTAAAAGCGGATCGACCTGGCAAGGACGGCACCCACCCCGAGTCAGCGCACGGCGAGCAGGTGAAGCAGTTTTTGCGTATAGACGAAATGACCGAGCAGGGCGTGTACGGCGATCCGTCGTACGGCACTGCGAAAAAGGGGGAGCTCATGTTGGATGCGGCTGCCGACAGCCTGGTTGAGGTCGTGCGGGATATTCAGAGTGACCGCTTCTAGCTAGATGAAAGACTCCCGCACCATGCGCATGACGCACAGCTTCACCGATGACAGTGCGACCATTCGAATCGAGGGGCTGGCCGGCCCGGTGCGGATGCTGCACCTGACGGATACGCACATGCAGTTTTACGACGAGCGCGATGGCGAGAATTACGAGGCCTGTGTCGACTACTGCCAGCGCTACGCGAAAATGAATGAGGAACAGGGCACCAACTACGTGCCGGGGGATACGTTCCGGCAGGCGATGGCACAGGCGGCAACGGAAAACCTTGAGTTGCTGACGCTGACTGGCGACATCATCCATTTTCCGTCACCGGCCTCGGTGGAATTTGTCGTCGAGCAGATTGAGGAACTCGGCGTGCCGGCCATGTATACCTCTGGCAACCACGATGTGCATTACACCAACGAGCCGGTCAACGATGAGGTGCGGCTGACGCGCTTGGCAGCACTGCAGCCATTGCACAATGGCGATCCGGATTGTGCCGCCCGTGAGATCGGAGGCATTCGATTTGTCACCATCGACAATGCCGTACCTCAGATCTCNCGCAAGCAGGTCGACTTCATGCNGACNCAGCTGCANCTGGGTCANCCGACCGTCATTCTGTGCCATTGGCCGTTGAGTCTGCCGACCTTGCGCGATGCCGTCATTGACAATCTGGGCTCGCCACCGATGATGGGTGATCCGGACTGGTCGTCGGAGAGCCGTATTTCATGGCAGGTCAGTGAGGACACCCCCGAGACACTCGAGTTCGTCCATTCGGTGACAACGGCACCAAATTTGGTCGCCGTATTCTGCGGTCACGTGCATATCGCCCATGCCGACGCCATCAACACCCGTGCTGTGCAGTATGTGGGCCGCCCGGGGTTTGAAGGTGGGCGTCGCCTGGTCGAGTTCAGACCTCTGTAACAGGCGGCCGTATCTCGTCGCCCTCAGACCAGGTCCTGCGTGGGACGAGGGGGATTGCCCCAGTGGTTGGTGGGATCTTCTCCGTTGACGCCCTCGTCAGCCCAGCCGAATCCCGGTATCTCCCGAACGTCGTTGGCGCAATAGCGTCAGACCGCAACGCCCTGCGTGTCGAGCGATTGGCTGGGAGCTGTGCAACGAGAGTCGGAATGCATGGAAAATTTACCTGCCTTTTTCTCACTCAGAAGGCGAATACTTGCTTGTTGACATTTCACCTTGGTGGCGAGCCATATTCACGTATTTATAGCGCTAGAACTCGTAGGCGGGAGTTCGGTGTTGAGAGCAGATCCCCAATACTTCCAGAGGTTCCGCGGCACGTCGTATCGCTTGAGCTTCCGGCCTGGGTGACCCGGTGGTAGAAAGCCTGTCGCCACCGCTTGCTCGTCAGCCTCCGCCGGGGCGTTGCCAACGTGTTTGGGATTGTCCTTGTGCAGTGGCGGTCGCGGCGGGGGCGACCATGGCGTGCCATCCTTGTCAGGAAACATGACCATTGGTGCCTGTTGGCGCATTTCCCTGTGGGAGTACCGTGCAAACTGCGCCACCCGCGGTTGCTGCGATCCCGCCGCATTCGCCGAGCCGATGTGCGTAGTGAGGCCGTGGAAGAGCATTGCGTCGCCAGCTCGCCCCGTCATGCACACCACCTCGCCCACACTGGGGTCCCCCTCCAGGAGTGCCCGGTGCCTGCCGCTTTGCACGGGCTCTGTGAAGAGGTACGAGCCGTCGAATTGATCGGGGTGCTCGAGGAAGTACCGGTGGTTCGCCAGGTGCGACCTTGGCCAGTAGGCCGTGCCTCCGCCCGTGGGGCTGCTGACGTCCCAGAGCAGTACCGCGAAGAACGCCATGAACCCGCCGCCCCAGCCCGACGCGTAGCCATCGAGGTGGCCGTCGATCGGATTGCTCCTCTCCGTGCCCGGGGCGCTCGGCAGGATCACCCGCGTCATCGGCACCTGCGGTGTCCACGGCTGACCCGCTGGGTGGGAGGGGGCAAAGGCGCCGTCACCGATCTGCTGCACGATGGACCGCAGGCCCGGCAAATCGTACAGGTTGGGGCTGAACTCGGGCCAGCCGCCAGCGGGTGCATACCGCCCGGCGGGCCAGGTGTCGGGGGCGTCAAGGTCGACGCCGTCGGAACAAGCAGCGCGTACCTGGGCCTGCCATCCGTCAAGCACTTCAGGAGGTACTAAGCCCGGAATCGCGAGCGCTCCCTCCGCTTTGAACTCGTCCAGCTCCGCCGGCGATAGCAGCATGCTCGGCCCGGGGCCGACCCCGGACCCACAACGTTCTGATGTATTCATTACCAACACTCCATAGGTAGACCCGTGACACGAAAGGGCAAAAAGAGTACACTCCCAAAGAGAAAGTTAAGTATAGACTGGATTAATAGAAACGCATTTAGATATCCAGAAATCAGATCCGCCGTATCCTTAACCGCAGTCCCTAAAAAAATCCCTTCGGCCAGCAGCGTGGTCGGTACCTATAACCCACAAGAGCAACGGCAGGGCGCGTCAGCCTGGGCCGCAGGCGCGACGAAGGTCATAGACGACCTGCTACGGCACGCTAATTCCCATACATGATCGCCACTTTTTTATAGCCCTGATGACCATATGCCATTTCCACGGAGACTTATTACCCATGGCAGATCAGCCGAATTTCCTATTCATTTTTGATGATCAGCACCGTTACGATTATCTAGGGGCATCGGGCGCGTCGTGGATCAATACCCCGAATCTGGACCGCATTGCCGGGCGCGGAATGCGGTTTACCCAGTGCGCGGTGAATTCTCCGGTCTGTGCGGCTTCGCGAATGGCCTTGGCCACCGGGCTCTCACCGATACGTGCGGGAGTATTGATGAATGGTTTCGGCAAAGCCGCGCCTGATACGCCGACGTTTTACCAGCGCTTGCGAGACCATGGGTATTGGGTGGCGAGCACCGGTAAGTTGCATTTGGGAAGGCTTGGGGCGTCGGGACCGCATGGCAATCCCCCGGGTGCCTATCGCCTGGGATTTACGCATCCGCACGATTGCGAAGGGAAGATGGGTGCCGGATATCAGCG